>JAUIMA010000508.1 GCA_030432675.1 Candidatus Hydrogenedentota bacterium
GATGGCAGTCCCACACGCCCCTTTTGCCGGGAGAAATGGCAAAAACAGGGCCGATTGGCTTATGCTATAGGGAATCTCCCGGGCGCGATGGCTGTGTTGCCTCCGGGTTCTCCGAAGATTACTGTGCCGCTTCCGCCGCATGGTGCGCTACCGAATCTCGTTTAGAGGACTATCATGTTAACCGCCCTGGTCTATACCACGTTTATTCTGGGTAACCTCCTGCTGTTTGCCAGCGCGGCGGTGGCCCTGGGTTATCTGTGGATGAGCCGCAATGGTAATGCCCTTACGTTGGCCTACCGCCTTTCCTTCGGGGCCTTGATGGCCCTGATCGTGTCGGTTTCCCTGCGGACGGCACAGTGGCAATTAGTGCCTTTTACGACGGCGGCAGACTCGCTGAGCCTCTTCACCACCTTGAGCCTGGCGGTTTTGATTATCCAGCTGGCCCTGTTTGCCAACCATCGCGCCTTATTGTGCTTTTATTTACCGGCCCTGGCGCTTATTGGCGGGCTGAGTCTTTTTACGGCCCACCCGACCCTCTCGGAGGCGCCCAAGCCCCTGAGTGGGGGACTGCTCATCGTCCATGTGGGCCTGGTCTTTCTGGCCTTCGCCCTGTTTTTCCTGGCGGGCCTCAACAGTGTGGCCTATGCGTTTCAGGCCCATCGCCTCAAATTGCGGAAGACGACCGGGCTGTTCCAGCGCTTGCCTTCGCTGGAGGCCCTGGACAAAAACCTTTTTCAGCTCATTCGTGCGGGCTATCCCACCTTTGTGATCACGCTGGTCGTGGGCGGTTTCTGGGTGTGGTATGAAGGGCACCAGCTCAGTCCCACGTGGTGGTTATCGCCCAAGATAGCTATGGCCATCGCCATGTTGCTCTTCTATGCCTTCAGCTACCATGCCCGCGCGGCGGGGTGGCTGCGGGGGCCCAAGCTGGCCCACATTGTGTGCTACGGCACGGGTGCTCTGATCGGACTCTATCTCGTGTTGGCCCTCTTTGGCGCGCTCAACTATAACTTCTACGAGGCCGCAGGATGACCATCTCCCTTACCGGGTTGAGCCACCATACCTGTCCCGTGGAATTGCGGGAGCGCCTTTCCTTTCCGGAGGAGCGGCTTCCCGCTGCCCTGCTGAAGCTCAAGCAGGAGTTGCATGACGGCGGTGCGGTGATTTTAAGCACCTGTAACCGGGTGGAAGTCTATACGCGGGACGATGCCGCGCCGGAGCAATTGCAGGAGCAGGTGCGGGCCTTTTTGTCGGCCTGGCACACGCTGGAGCCCCACGCCTTTTCGGAACATCTCTACGAGTACCACAACCGCGAGGCCGTGGCCCATCTGTTTCGGGTGGCCTCGAGTCTCGACAGCATGGTGGTGGGCGAGGATCAGATCCTCGGCCAGGTCCATGACGCCTATCTGGTGGCCCAGACCGAAGGGGCTACGGACAAAATCCTGAATGCCCTGTTTCAGCGCGCCTTCAAGGTGGCCAAGGAAGTGCGGACCAAGACCAACATCAACGTGGGTAAGGTGTCGGTATCTTCCGTGGCGGTCGATTTGGCCGCGTCGATCTTCGGCGATCTTTCGGAGAAGACGGTCTTGGTCATCGGCTCGGGCGAAACGGGCGAACTGGCCCTCAAGAGCCTGGTCGATCGCGGGGTGGGGAAGGTGCTTGTGGCCAACCGCACCCTGTCCCATGCGGAAACGATTGCGACCCAGTATTCCGGGGAACCGTTGGCCCTGGCTGATCTGTCGGACTTTCTCCATCGCGCCGATATCATTATTTCTTCGACGGCGGCGAAAGAGCCTATCCTCCATAGTGCCGATTTTCAGAAGGCCCTGCGCAAGCGGGACCAGGCCCCCATGTTTGTCATCGATATTGCCGTGCCTCGCGATGTGGATGCGGCGGTGGGGGAACTGGATAACGTGTATTGCTATGACATGGACGACCTGGAAACGGTGGCCGCCCAGAACATGGAGTCGCGGCGGGCGGAGATGGCGGTGTGCCTCGAAATGGTGGAGCAGCAGGTGGACCGGTTCATCCATTGGCGACAGAGCCTCTATGCCGAGCCCACCATTGTCTCCATGACCCAGGAATTGAATGCCATTCGGGAGCGGGAGCTGGAGAAGACCCTGGCGAGCCTGCCTGATTTGACGGATAAGCAGCGGGCGGAGGTGGAGTATTTGACGAAACGTATTGTGAATAATATCTTGCAGCGGCCCATGAGCCAGATTAAGCAGGAAGTGGTGAAGGAAGATGCCGGCCGGGTGATTCATCTGGTGAAACGGCTCTTTGGCCTGGAGGAAAGTGCCGGATGACCCGGATTGTAATTGGATCGCGGGGCAGCGATCTGGCCCTGACGCAGACAAACTATATTGCCGATCGCTTGCGGGCCCTTTCGCCCGATCTGGAAGTGGCCGTGGAGATTATTTCCACCAAGGGCGACCGGGTGACCGATGTGCCCCTGGCCCAGGTGGGCGGCAAAGGAGTCTTCACCAAAGAACTCGAAGTGGCGCTGTTGGATGGCACCATTGACCTCGCCGTGCACAGCCTTAAGGACTTGCCGACGGAATTGCCGGGTGGCCTGGCGCTTGGTGCCGTGCCAGAACGGGAAAACCCCACCGATGCGCTGATCAGTGCGTCGGGGGTGGGGCTCATGGAGCTGCCCCAGGGTGCCAAGGTGGGCACTTCGAGCACACGGCGCCAGGTGCAATTGCGCGCCTGCCGTCCTGATCTACAATTGCTTGACCTGCGGGGTAACGTGCCCACGCGCCTGAAGAAATTACACAGCGAAGGGCTCGACGCCATCGTGTTGGCCACGTCGGGTCTGATTCGCCTGGGGCTGGAAGCGCATATTACCGCCCACATGAAGCCGGAGCACATGCTTTCGGCCGTGGGACAGGGTGCCCTCGGAATTGAAATCCGGGAGAACGATCCTGTGTTGGGTCCCCTCGTGGCCCAACTGCACGACCGGGAAACAGCGGCGGCCACGACGGCGGAGCGGACCCTCCTCGATGCCCTCGGCGGCGGGTGCCAGGTGCCCCTGGGTGCCCTGGCGACCGTCTCGGGCGATGTGCTTACCTTGCAGGCCTGCGCGTGTAGTCCCGATGGAAGCCAGGTCATTCGCGCGACGGAAAGCGGTTCTATCGATGCACCCGAGGCCCTCGGGCGTACGGTGGCCCAGTCGCTGATAGATGGTGGTGCCTCGGCCTTTATACAGCAGGTGGGGCTCGATGCCCTGAAGGCCAAGCAGCCCCTGGCGGGTAAGACCATCGTGGTGACCCGTGCCGCGAATCAGGCCAGCGTCCTTTCCGAAGAGCTGAATGCCCTGGGTGCAGCGGTCCTCGACTTTCCCACCATTGCGATTAACTCGCGGGTGGCGGAGCTGCCGGTGGACGGCGAGGATGCCTATGACTGGATTATCTTTACCAGCGCGAATGGGGTGAATCACTTCGTGGCAGCGCTGGAAGCAGAAGGGCGGAGTCTCGCTGAATTTCGCGCGGCGGATTTTTGCGCCATTGGCCCGGCGACTGCGGCGGCCCTGCGGGCGCAACAGGTGCCCATCTCATTGACGCCCGAGCAGTATGTGGCCGAGTCCATCCTCGATGGCCTTACGACCTTGGAAGGTGGGTTGAAGGGAAAACGCTTTCTCATGCCCAAGGGCAACCTGGCCCGGCCGGCCTTGCCGGCTTCGCTGCGGGAAGCGGGCGCGGAAGTGACCGAGTGTGTGGTCTATGACACGGTCATGCCAGAGATTGACCCGGGCCTGGTGGCGCAACTGCTAGAGGCCCGTCCCGATTGGGTCACCTTTACCAGTTCCTCGACGGCCCGGAATTTTGTGGCGGCCCTGACCGAAGCCCAGCTGGACCAGGTGAAAGTCACCGCGCGCTTTGCCTCCATTGGTCCGATTACGACGGCCACGGCCAAAGAGCTGGGCCTGTCGATTGCGGTGGAGCCGACGCAGCACGAAATTCCCGCGCTGATTCATGCGCTGGTGGATGCTCCTTCCGCGTAGGCGGCCTGTAGCGATGATATAATTCCCGATGGCCTCCGGGCCATGCCTTTAAAATTTGATAGCGAGTGCTTTGATTCAAGCAGATGGGCCATCATTACGGCTACCGGAATTGCCTGAGTTACGGAAGATTACTCCCCTCCGTGGAGGGGTCGGGGGTGGGTCAAGATATGAAAAGAAACCCAACCCACCCCTAATCTGCCGCGACGCATCTGCGACCCTACCGGGAGGGGGTACTACCGAAATTCCCCGCAGGTTCAAGCGAACTTAAATGTCCACAATTCAAATTCATACCACTGGCACCCCTCTTTTTCTCAAGGAGAATGATTGATGTTTCCCATCACCCGCATGCGTCGACTGCGGCGCAATGAGACCATGCGCCGCATGGTGCGTGAGACTTCGCTGAATGTCTCGGATTTTATTTTGCCCCTGTTTGTGCGGCCGGGAACGGGGATCCGCAATCCCATCGTCTCCATGCCCGGACAGTTCCAGTTTTCGGTGGATACCCTCGTGGAAGAGGCCAGGGCCATCCAGGATTTGGGTATTCCGGGCATCATTCTCTTTGGTATACCCAAGATTAAGGATGCCCTGGGAACCCAGGCCTACGCCAGCGACGCCATCGTGTGCCGGGCTGTGGAGGCTGTGAAAAAGGCGTGCCCGGACTTGTGTGTTATCACCGATGTCTGC
>JAUIMA010000509.1 GCA_030432675.1 Candidatus Hydrogenedentota bacterium
CGTGAATGGCCGCCATCTGCCAGAGGACTGGCGCGGAAACCACATTACCAACGATTTCCGAGGGCACCGGGTCTGTCGCTTCGTGGTGAACGACAGTGGCACCGGATTCGTCTCGGAAGAGCAAACCGAACTCATTAAGACGCTGAACGTCTGGTTTCGCCCGGTGGATGTAAAGATGGGGCCCGATGGCGCTATCTATATCGCTGACTGGTACAACCCCCTCATCCAGCATGGCGAAGTCGATTTCCGGGATCCCCGACGCGACCACGAGCATGGCCGCATCTGGCGCGTCACGGCGAAAGATCGCCCCCTGGTGCAGCGTCCCCAGATTACGAGTGCCTCTACCAGTGGCTTGCTCGCGCTGATGACGGCGGAGGAAGAATGGACCCGCGTACAGGCCCGGCAGATGCTGAAGACCAAGCCCCGTAAGGAGGTCATTGCCGCCCTGACCGCCTGGTTGGCGGAATCGAAGGCTGAGGGATTGGCCCGGGAAGAGCAGGTGCTGGAAGCCCTCTGGACCTGGAACACCCTGGATGTGGTGGAACCCAATGTGCTGAAAGAAGCCCTGTCGGCCACCGATTTCCGCATTCGCGCCGCTGCGGTACGGGTCATGAGCTATTGGTTGGATCGCCTCGGACCGGCGGCCGAGTGGCATGCCCGCGCCCGTGAACTGGCCCAGGATGAAAACAGCCGGGTGCGTCTCGAAGCGGTTCGCCTTTTGACCAAGGTGCCCGGAAGTGATGCGATTCTTGCCGCCTTGGGTACCTATGGTGCCGAGCGCGATGAGTTTCTCGACTATGCCCTGTTGCTGACCCTGCGGGAGCGCAAAGCGGATTGGTTGCCGGAAGTGCGGAAAGATAACGCCGCCTTCACGAAGAACGCTGACCGCCTGCTCTTCGCGCTGGACGCTGTAGCCGATGGGGAAGTGGTTCCCCCGTTGGTCCATGGATTGGCGCAGAAGCGTTTCACCGATACCCAGGCCGTGAAAGCCATTGAACTGATTTCCGCACACGGTAACCCCGGTCAGGTGGGCACCGTGTTGGAGCAGTTGTGCACCCGTCTGGAAAGCGGCGATGAGTCGGCTGTGCCCTTGTGGCAGGCCCTCCTTGGTGGCACCCGGAAACGGAACATGCAACCGGGCAGCGGATTGGACCGGGTTGTGGCACTGGCTTCGGAGAAGTCGGGCACGATCCAGCATCAGGCCCTGGAAGCGGTTGCCGCGTGGCGCATCGAGGCGATTCGTCCTGCGTTGACCGCCTTCTTGAAGAATGGGGATTCGACGCCCCATATTCGTAATCTCAGTATTGAGGCCCTGCGCAATCTCGGGGGAGAGGACAGCAAGAATCTGCTGGTGGAGCTCACGAAGAGCCATCCCGACCGTAGTACCCGCGCCCGTGCCGCGACGGCGCTCGCGACCATGGCACCGGAAGAAGCGGCCCAGGCTGCCGTACCGCTCCTTCAGAGCAGCGAAAGCGAAGGGGAAGTAAAGGGACTGCTGGACGCCTTCGTCCGTCAGGAAGCGGCCTTGGCCGCGCTGGCCAAGGGACTCGAGGGACAGACCCTGACCCGCGAAGTGGCGAAACAGGCCGAGCGGGTCTTGACCAGTTCTGGCAGAAAAGTGGATGTGGCCCTCGATGCTGTTCGGACTGCCGGTGGCCTGCTTGACCAAGGGGCGCTCTGGAACGAAGAAAGCATCGCCGCACTGGTGGCCGCCGCGAAAACGACGGGTGATGCAGCCCGGGGTGAGAAGCATTACCGCGCCCTGGCCTGCGTTCAGTGTCACGCGATTGGCGGTTCCGGTGGGATTCTGGGTCCTGACTTATCGAGTATTGGCGGCAGCGCACAAGTCGACTATCTGGTCGAATCCCTCCTGTTGCCCAATAAAATGATCAAAGAGGGCTACCACTCTATCGTCGTGGAAACGGCCGACTTTGAGACCTACAGTGGCATCAAGGTGGAGGAAAACGATACCACCATGTTGCTCCGCGATGTGAATGGGGAGCACACCATTTTCCTGGACCAGATTGAAAAGACGGAAGATGGACAGTCCCTTATGCCAGGTGGCCTGTTAGACGGTTTGCTCGACAATGAGATTGCCGACATGGTCACCTTCCTCTCCAGCCTCGGGCGTGTGCCTGAGTGGTCGGTGGGTACCGAGAAGGTCGTGCGTAGCTGGGAGGTCTTGCAAAGCAGCCCGACCATCATGCAGCGTCTGTTTCAATCCGGACCGGAGTTGGTGGCGGTGGACCATGAAGAATTGGTCTGGGGACCGGCCTATACCACCGTAGGCGGGACGCTCTCTATCACCGACTTCCCGAAGGTCGAGCATCGCTATTGGATGAACAAGGGCTACAGCGCGGCCCGCTTCCAGTTGGAGGCGACGGAGGCCGGGACAGTGGTTCTCGTGACGGAAGGGCTCGCAGGTACCGAAGGTTGGCTGAACGGCGAGAAAATAACCCTCGCTGAGCGGACGACGGTGTCCGTGCCTGCGGGTGAGTCTACGGTGGTTTTCCTGATCAACCATGAATCGGCCCCCACCACCGTACGTGTCGCCTTGGAAGAGGCTCCTGAGTCGAACACCACGGTACGGCCTATCCTGTAGCGGCCGCAAGACAAGTTCGTTCCATTATGGCCCTGAACCCCCTCCATGGGCGGGTTCAGGGTCTTTTTCGTGATTCGCAGGCTTGACAGATTGTGCTACTTACCGTAAGGTATAAATGCGCGGTGACCATCCCCATCAAACAGGAAGCCTGGCATGTATATCATCATGGCCATCCCGGTCTTTTTCATCTTAATCGGCGTGGAATTATTGCTCAGTAAGATTCAGGGCAAGAAACTCTATCGGCTGAACGATTCGATTAACGATCTCAGCATGGGCATGCTCTCCATGGTAGGCGGACCCTTTTTTAAGACCATCGTCTTTGCCGGCTACCTGTACATTTATCAGCACTGGCGACTACTCGATATGGGCGCGACCTCGCTCTACGGGGTGACCGGATTCTCCATCTGGGTCTGGATATCCTGCTTTCTGGCGAAGGACCTCATGTATTACTGGGCCCACCGCATGAGTCACCAGATGAACATCGGCTGGGCGGCCCACATCGCCCATCACCAGAGCGAAGAATACAACCTGTCCGTGGCGTTGCGACAAAGCGCTTTCCAGGGCCTTTTCTTCTGGGTTTTTTACTTGCCCCTGGCCCTCATTGGCTTTCCCCCGGGTGTCTACTTTGTGTGTTCGCAATTCAACACGCTCTATCAATTTTGGATTCACACACGGACCATCGGCAAGCTCGGGCCCCTGGAGTGGGTGATGAATACGCCATCTCACCATCGGGTTCACCATGGGCGGGATCCCAAGTACATTGATAAAAATCACGCGGGGACGTTTATTATCTGGGATCGCATGTTCGGTACCTTCCAGGAAGAAGAGGAAGAGCCCACCTACGGTATCGTGACGCCCTTGAAGAGCTGGAATCCGGTCTGGGGCCAGATCCACTACTTTGTGAAGCTGGTGAAGACCAGCATCGCGGCGCCGCGGTGGTCCGACAAGGTGCTGTTGTGGTTGAAAGAACCCGCGTGGGAACCAAGAGGGCTGGAAGCGCCGGAGGGACACGTACCCGAAAGTCGGCGTCCCGGCTATAAGAACTACGACACCCGAATTCCACCGGGACTCGCGGTCTATGCCCTGCTCCATTTTGTGGTGGCCTTGTGGATGGTCACGGGATGGCTGAGCGTCAAGGGCGCCATGCCCTGGGGCCAGTTTACCGGCTCGGCGGCCTTCTTTGCCTTCCACCTGGCGTGTATCGGTGGGCTCTTTGAGCTGAAGCGTTGGGCATTTGTGGCCGAGTGCGCGCGACTGGTGGCCATGCTCGTGATATTTTTCTATGATGGGTGGGCCTTTTTCGGCGTGACGCCCCTGACGGGACTTGCCATTACTATCGTCGTCACCTGGGCGACCATCGCCTCGCTGGCGTGGCTTTTCCGGTATCGGCGACAGTTTGGTGTGCCGCAGGTCCACCTGCCACAGGAAGAGGGGGTGTTGGCGCCGAAAGTGCAGGAGCCAGCCGAACCCCAATAGGGCGGGCTTGGGGATTGATTTGGTCAGATGGGCCACTGCACGGGTGGGGGATTTCCGAGAACGTTGAAAACGTTAGTCAAGCGCGAATCGTAGGGAGCTATAGCCCCTGGCAAGTGAACTCGTCAGGCGGTCAATGCCGGGCACTACGGGTTAACTGCCGGGCTTCTCCTGCCCAATGCCCGATAGCGTTACGGGCGCATGGTTGGGAAACTGAACGGTTATACTGAGTTCCCCCCCCATAGCCCGCACGTGATTACGTAAGGTGGATAACATCATGTCGGAGCGTTTTTCTATCCGGGAAATATTCTCCTGATTGATGTTCAGTTTGCTGGCCAGTTCCTTTTGAGTAAGCGCTTGCGCCTTACGCAATTCTTCTAGCGTGAGGAATTCGTTTAGTATTTCTTCCCCTCTGCGCTCAATCTTGTCGCGTCTATGTTCGGGAAGGACATCCATGACTTCTTTCAATTTCTTAGTCATTCTCGTTTCCCTTCAGTTGTTGTAAATGTTTATTGAATCTAGCATCTGCTTTATTGATGAGCTGCTTGTAAAAACGTTTTTGCCCTGTTCCGGATTTGTCGCCCGCGA
>JAUIMA010000510.1 GCA_030432675.1 Candidatus Hydrogenedentota bacterium
AAGGCGGCACCTGTAATATCAATGCCGATACGGCCACCGGTGAAGTGGCGGGTGCCTTGCGGGCGGAGAAGCTGGTCTTCCTGACCGATACGCCGGGGCTCCTGCGGGATGTCTCCGACCCCGAGTCGCTGATTCATCAGTTACGCAGCGATGAGGTGGCCTCCCTGACCCAGTCAGGCGTGATTGCTGGCGGGATGATCCCCAAGGTGGAGGCCTGTGTGAATGCCTTGAATGCGGGCGTGCGGAAGACCCATATTATCGATGGCCGCGTGTCGCACAGTTTGTTACTCGAAATTTTTACCCGGCAGGGTCTCGGGACCCTCGTCAGTCATTAGTATCACGGGCCGCGTTGGCGGTCTCATCCCTGGCATTTTATAGGAGAAGCAGGCGTGGAAACATCCACCATACCATTTGAGTTGATATCGCAGGGCGGCTTCCTGATGTGGCCCATCATGTTCTGCTCCTGTGTGGCCATGGCCATTATCATTGACCGCTTTCGCTTCCTTCGGCGGGCCACGATTGATACCCGGGAATTCATGGACACGATGCGGCAGGTGCTGCGCCAGAATCGTATTCAGGAAGCCATCAATATCTGCGACGAGACGGATGCTCCGGTGGCCCGCATCATGAAGGCGGGTATCCTGAAGAATAGCCGTGGCAAAGAAGAGATTCGCGAGGCCATCGAAGACGCGGGCAACCTGGAATTGCCCCACCTCGAGCGCCACCTTTCGGCCCTCGCCACCTGTGCCAACATTGCCCCCCTCCTCGGACTGCTGGGCACGGTGACCGGTATGATTACCGCCTTCGCCCAGATTCAAAACAAGCGCGGTCAGGTGAATCCGGCCGACCTGGCCGAAGGTATCGGGAGTGCCCTGGTTACGACCGCCGCCGGTCTTACGGTGGCCATTCCCATCCTGGTAGTTTATAACTGGCTCGTGACCCGGGTGGATAACATGGTGGTGGAAATGGAAATCAGCTCGGCCGAGTTGGTGGAGCTGCTTACCCGCAACCAAGGCGAACGCGAGATTTAGCGCCATGAAATTCAAGCGCAACAACAAGCGACGCATTGTGGCGAACGTGGAGATGACGCCCCTGATCGACGTAGTCTTTCAGTTGCTGATTTTCTTCATGCTCTCCTCCACCTTCGTGGTCCAGACCTCCATCCCCGTGGAAATCCCCCAGAGTGAAGGGGCCACCAAAATGGAGCACAAGGAACTCGTTATTTCCTTGAAGCCCGGCGTGGGTGGGCCCGATGATGAGGGAGAGATCTATGTGGACGAAGTTTCCATGGGATCCTGGGAAGAGCTGTCGAGTACCCTGGCCGAGTTCAGCCAGCGGAAACCCGATGCCGTGGTCTTGCTGCGTCCGGACACCCGTGTCGACTATGGTCGCCTGGTGCGGGTGCTGGGAATTGCCAGCAATGTGGGAATCGAACATTACGGGTTCGCCGCGCAGCCGCCCTCCGAAGAGTGACGCCTATGGCTAACCCCTCGTCCTCGGGCTCCTGGTACCATCGCTTTCGGAAACGGGAGAGCCAGCGCAGTTTCTACCTGGCCTTGATGGCGTCGGGCGTGTTCCACCTTTCCATGGTGACGGTCTTCAGTATCGTGATTTACTTCCCCCGGGAAGATACGCGCTACTACGACTTCTCTATTGTGCCGCTGCGCACCCCGACGGATGTGGCAGCCGTTGAAACGCCCGAGGTCGATCCGGTGCCCGAAACAGACGTCGTTGGAGAGCAATTGGCCCTTCGAGGCACGACCCTGCCCGATGTAGAGCTTCCTACCATCGAGTTTGCCGAGTTGGAGCGGCTGCGGGTGGGACAGGCCGGCGCTCAGTCCCTCTCCCGCTACGACGAAGTCTTTCAGGAAGGTCCCGACGACAGTTGGGAGCGGTTCAGCCGGGGGCTTTCCGAGATGTCCCGTTCCCTGACGCGCCTGCGTCTGTCCGGCGATGCCCCCACAGACCCCTTGTCTTCCGCGCTCAACGAAATTGCCGCGCCGCCCAATCGCATTGTGCACCGACCCGCCGAAGGCTTTGAGGCCCACCTGGTCTGGTCGACGGCGCCCTTTGACCGCCAACTGCTTTTTGCGCCGCCCATTGAAGCCCTCTGGGGGGCAGATGAGGCTTCCGTTCAACGGCCCGTCGAACTCGTGCTCCAGGTGAATGCCCTGGGGCGGGTGGTGAACGTATTCAGCCCCACCGTAGACGAGCGTGAATTGGTGGACGCCATTCAGATGACCACCCTGCGCTATCGCTTTGAGCCCTTGAGCCTGGAGTCCGGCGACAGCCAGACCGTCACCCTCCGCATTCAGCGGGACACCGCAGGAGGGCACCCATGATTCAGATTTCTCTGGGGACCGCCCTCATTGTATACAGCAGCATTATCCTGACCGGTGCCCTCGCCATTTGGATTTACACCGAAATTACAACCCGACGGGCTTATCTGGTATTGGAGAAACAATATCTCTGGCGCTGTGTTTTTTGTTCCTACACCTATCTGGATCAAGAAGCGGTCAAGCACTCGGAATGTCCCCAGTGTCATGCGATTAACTCCATGACCGATAAGAAAGCCCGGGTGGTGCCGCCATCCGGCGCATCGCTGGTACCTGAATCCGAAGGGCCCGGCCACGATTCACGCCACAACCCATCCAAAGGGAAACGCAAAGGGGCCCGACACCGGGGTCCACGACGTCGTGGCGGACGGCGCTAGGGAGCGGGGGGCTTATTGGCACCCACCGGTGACGGGGCGGGCTTCTGCCCTTCACGAAGGGGTATCTTTCTTCCTGGGCCGTTGGCCCGGGTTGTGCGGCGCGTCTTCGGCGCTTTTCACCTAGGGAGCCCGGCACCGTTGTGCGGAAGGCAGGCCCGCATTTCGGGTAGGGGTTATGCCTTCGCCCTATTTCCGTGGGCCAGCGGCACGCCGTCATTCCGTAGGGCCAACGGCCCGTGGCATACCAGCGTGGGGCATCGCCCCATGGAGAGGGCATTCCCACCAGAAAGGGCTGAAAGCCCGTTCCATACTGCGGCCCGCGGCACAATAGGCCTCAAAATAAGACCATGGTACTACTTTAGGTCTTTCTGGTCCGGTTAGTATCGCCCTTGTCGCAGATTGTGAAAGCAGGGTGGTATGTATAAGTGGCTTCACAGCAAAGACTTACCGTTCTTTCTCCGTTTTGGCACGACCTTGGCTTTAGGTCTAGACGTGCAACGGTTTGCACGAGGAAACGCGCCGCGAGCCAACGCGGCGGCGCAGCAAAAAGCCCTGTGCAGGGGCGGAGGAATGTGCCATGAAAGACATCAAAGTTACCGAGCTTACGGAAGAGAATGTCATCAGTGCGGACGAAGCGGCAGCGGTGAAGGGCGGACCGGCTTACATCAAGATTGGCGACATCAAGGGCGAATCCCGATTGGCTCGCCCCAAGGTTGAGAAGCCCACGGCGGGATACACCGAAGTCGAGTGGACGTACTAGTCCCCTTCTTCTAGTGTGACGAAACCGAAACAAACAGGCCCGGTGCAGGGGCGGAGGAATGCGCTATGAAGGACATCAACGTTACCGAGATTACGGAAGTCAAGGAAATCAGTGCGGACGAAGCGGCAGCGGTGAAGGGGGGCCCCGCCTACCTCAAGCTGGGCGACATCAAGGGTGAATCCCGTGCGGCGGGTTCCGTTCCCACAGAGGACTTTTCCCTGAATTACGAACGAATCCGATTCTAAGCAAGCCTGGTGGAGGGGCTTTATCGATACACGCGTTCCCATGCTTTGCCTGGGAACGTTTTTTTATGCGTGGGCTGAGGAGAGTATAGCTACACGTTCCTCAAGCAACGTGGTGTTATCGAGGGAGGTGCACCACCAGGAGGATAGGCATTCCTGCCTGTCATAGAGGACACTATCGCGGTCGAGGTACGCTGAAAGGCAGGTTGGGTGTCTATGGGGTGTTTTATCGGTGCTTCTCTCGACGTAGGCAATTACCCCTGATTGAGACGCGTGGGTGCTGTGACAGGCGGGAATGCCTATCCTCCTTTTTGGGGTCTGCCGGCCGACGTGTTTTGCCACCGGGATCAGGTGCCCGTGATTGGTGCGCGGGCTTTGATGAGCGTGGCATTCCCAAAGATGCGCGCGTCCGGGGGAGGATCCAGTGATTTAGCGGAACCAGGCGAGGAGGCGGCGTAGGAATCCGTTGCTGGGGATGGAGACTTCGCGGGCACCGGCTTGTAAGGGGGCGCGGGGTGGCGTGTCGATGACCCGGACGGTGACGGCGGTGATGTTGTCGGAACCGCCATTGGCCAGGGCCAGATCGACGACCTTGCGGGTGCCGAGCTTGAGGTCGCCGTCGGAAAGGCAGGTGGCGATTTCTTCGTCGGTGACCATGTTGCAGAGGCCGTCGGAGCAGATGAGGAGGGTGTCGCCTTGCATGATGCGGACGGCGAATAGGTCGACTTCTACGTCGGCCTTGATGCCGACGGCGCGGGTGATGAGGTTTTTGAAGGAGCTGTTTTCGGCTTCTTCTTCGCTGATGACGCCGTTACGAACTTGCTCGGCGACAAGGGAGTGGTCTTCGGTGATTTGGTGGATGCCGGAGCGCTCGCGGAGGAGATAGACCCGGCTGTCGCCTACCTGGGCGATGTAGGCCCAGCCCCCATCAATCAGTACGGC
>JAUIMA010000511.1 GCA_030432675.1 Candidatus Hydrogenedentota bacterium
ACGGCGGGACAGCCCCCGCCGCCTTATTACTTGTGGGTGCTTCAAGCGATGGTGTTCGCACAGCCGTCGAGAAGAATACGTATCGACGTGTGGCGAGGCAGTCCCTGAGTAGGGACAGGCTCGCCCCGGAAGGCGTTTGGTGGGGAAGACCGCTTGGGACCCCTCGTGTGTTGTGGTCCGCAAAGAAATCTCCAACGAGTCGTGTAACGCAAGTTCTGCAATTGGCTGATGTTTCTGGTCTCTCTTGTTTATACAGTTCCTCCCTCCTCCGGAGGAGGGAGGAACTGTACCAGGGTTGTGTTTTTCAGTTTTTTTCTTTACGCCACTCTTGGTGTGAGTCGTATCGCCTTCTTTTGTTCACGCCAGTAGTCCATGTTCAGATAGCGCGTACCTTCAAGCCATTCTTCGTGTTGTTCGACCGCGAGTGCTCGGACCAGGCGCAGACAACTGGCTTGGTTCGGGAAGATGCGTACGATGTGAGTCCGACGTTTGATCTCTTCGTTCAGCCGTTCAATCATATTGGTGGACTTTAAGTGCTTGTGGTGTTGGGGCGGCAAACGGTAGAAACTGAGTGTTTCGTCTATGTTTTCTTCGACCCATACGCATAGCTTTCTGTAACGTTCCTGCCACTTCTGGAGCCATGCGACCAGGTCACGGCGGGCTTCCTCAACATTGCGGCGACTATAGAGCCAGCGCAGCTCTTTGAGGCAATCCTTGTCTGCATTGTGTGAAAGATGGTCCAGCGCGTTACGTAGAAAGTGGACGTAGCAACGCTGCCAGACGGCTTCTGGAAGAACTTCAGGGATACTACTTCGAAGGCCGGCATGGTTGTCACTGACTACGAATTCGACGCCGCGAAGCCCCCGATTTCTGAGCCCAAGCAGGAATTCTTTCCAGCTGCTGGCGCTTTCTCGGTTCGCCATTTCCACGCCCAAGATACAACGGCGGCCATCTTCATTTATTCCGATAGCTATCAGGACCGCCTGTGGGTTTACAACCCCATCCTCTCGAACCCGTTCATACCGGGCATCAACAATCAGATAGGGATAGGCCTCTTCAAGCCGGCGGTTGCCAAATTTGGCCAGTTCGGCATCCAAAGTGGCTGTGATACGGCTCACCGAAGATGCCGAAAAAGAGTGCCCACACAGCGCCTCGGTGATTTCCTTCACCTTGCGCGTCGATACCCCTTGAATGTACATCTGAATCAAGGCATCCACAAGCGCCTTCTCACTACGCTGATAGCGTTCGAATACTTCGGTGGAGAACAAGCCCTGACGGTCCTGTGGAACACGAAGTTCAAGTGTACCCACACGCGTTATCAACGAACGCGTGTAGTAGCCACTACGGTAGCCCTTTCGGTCCGAACTACGTTCGCCCTTGGTCGCACCAAGACATTCGTCCATCTCTGCTTCCAGCACCTCCTGAACGGCATCACGCACTACTTCACGGACAAAGTCCACGTCGCTACCAAGTAATGCTTTCCAATCCACTGACAACTTGCTACTATCTTGTTTGGACATGATGTTTCCTTCTGGGGCCTACCGCCCCGGTTGTTTTGGACCAGAAACATCATGTCCTTTTTTGCAGAACTTATGAAACATAACCCTCCAACGGGCGTGAATGTCCCGTCGTTTGCGGGGTCATCTTGCGGCCCGCTTCACCAACGACGGGACAGCCCCCGCCGTCCTCGTTCTTGCGGGTGCTTCAAGCAATGGTGTTTGCACAGGCGTCGCGGAATTTACGCATCGACGTGTGGCGAGGCCGTCCCTGAGTAGGGACAGGCTCGCCCCGGAAGACGTTTGGTGGGGTAAGTATCTTGGGACCTTTCGCGTGTTGTGCTCGGCAACGTGATCACCAACGGGCGTGAATGTCCCGTTGTTTGCGAGGTAGTCTCGGGTTCCGCTTCACGAACGACGGGACAGCCCCCGCCGTCCTCGTTCTTGCGGGTGCTTCAAGCAATGGTGTTCGCATAGCCGTCGCGGAACTTACGCGTCGACGTCTGGCGAGGTAGTCCCTGAGTAGGGACAGGCTCGCCCCGAAGACGGTCGGTGCGGAAGGCCGCTTGGGACCTTTCGTGTGTTGTGGTCGGCAAAGAAATTTCCAACGGGCGTGAATGTCCCGTTGTTTGCGAGGTAGACTTGCGGCCCGCTTCACGAACGACGGGACAGCCCCCGCCGTCTTCGTTCTCGTGGGTGCTTCAAGCAATGGTGTTCGCTCAGCCGTCGAGAAGAATACGCATCGACGTGTGGCGAGGCAGTCCCTGAATCATGCCGTCCGCCCGTCGTTTGCGAAGTGGCATTTCGATTCAAGCACGGGCAAGAAACCAACGCCCCTTGTCCGTAGCACCCGCAGCTATTCTTAGTCCTCTCCACCCACCGCAAACAACACGGCATCTCCATTCGCAGCCACTTCCACCAGCCATTCAGACGCCCGCAGCTGCGCCACTGTCGCCGGGTCCACCGGGTCGGTGTCGGGGCAATAGACGTAGCGCACGCACCATTTCTCCACCAACTCCTCCCGCAGCGCATTGGGGGTGTCGGGGTGGTAAAAGTCGGCCACCTGAGCGCGCACGTCGTTGGCAATGTGGCGGGTGTAGTCCACGCTGCCGATTCCGTGAACAGTGGCGTTGCCCTGCATGACGGCGAGATCACCCATCAACGGCGCACCCAGCGAAGGGGCCAACACGACGCCGTCTTCCAGGTGGGCCAGTGTGTCGGCGTCGGCCTGGTTCATGAAAGCGTTGCGCGTCCAACTGTAGTGTTGCTGGAGGCTGTGGTATCCCAGGGGGCCATAGCTCACGAGCCAGGTGACGAGGAGGGAGAGCACGCCGCAGCCGATGATGCAGCCCTGTAGGCCGCGGAAGATGGGCGGACAACAGCCCAGTCCACGTTGAATGGCCGCCGCACCGAGAATGGCAAGGGGCACGCCGATGACGATAATAAAGCGGTCGGGGGTGTACTTGAGGAACCAGCCTTGTCCCCAGGCGGAGAAGGAAAGGGCGAAGAAGGCGAGGAGCCAGAGCGCAGCCCAGGGTGGGGCGGGGGTAGGGGCGACTTCCGATGTAATGAGGCCCACAGCCGGAGGGGCGGCGCATGCGTGGTAGCCGTTGTGTCCCCACCGTGCCGCAGGGCCTTTCCACCAGGCGAAGCTACACCCCAGGGGCACGCCGAGGAGCAGGGCGTAATCGGTCATGGTCACCGCTACCTGGAATTCGCCGGTGCGCAGAAAGTTTCCGTAGTAGGCCTGATAGAGGCCATAGAGCACGGCGTAGGCGCTGATATAACCCACGGCGCTCCAGCCCGCATAGCGCAGCCATTGAGGGGCCTGGTTTACCGCGCGGAGCAAGGTGCCCGGGATGAGAATCCAGTAAAAGAAGGTGGCACTCACAAAGGGCGAAAACCAGAGGGCGAGGCGGGCACTGCGGGCAACGGTCTCCAGCAATTCGGGATTGCGGGAAACCATGGCAATGGCGATAGCTCCCCCGACCGTGACGCCGCCGAGGAGCGCGGCCACCCATCCGATGCGCCGTTTCCAGGGCCATTCTGCGCGACAGAAAATAATGAGCGCGGCAGCGCCCCACAGCATGGGGCCCACCCGGAAGTTGGCCAGGGTCGTGCAAGCAAAGAGCACGGCGGCCAACACCAGTAGCCCCTTCTTATCCTTTGCCATGGCGTGCCACAGGGCCGTCAACGCGAGGAAGCCGAATCCGAAGGCCAGGGTGTAGTAGAGTCGGGCGGTCATGAGCCAGGGTTGGAATCGGGGACCTTCGCTGAGTTCATAGAGAAAGTAGCGCAGGAAATATTCGCCAAACTGGGGATGGGTGTGGACCCCAAAAGGGCCCGTCAACACATAGAGCAGTCCGCCGAGTCCGCCCCCCAGACAAAAGAGCACGAAGGCCCGGTGGGCGAGTCGGGGCACGGCAGAAACGAGAAAGGCGTAGACGGCGAAGAGATAGAAGACCAGCCCCAGGCCGTTGGCGAGGGACATCATGTAAAAGGGCGGAACGTGGAGCCAACTGCCGACGGTGCCGATGGCGCCGAAAAGGTGGTGGTGGGGGATGGCGTAGAGGGTGGGGTCCCCCTCGGCATAGGGGCTGTCGCACAAGTTATAGGGGGAATACCATGGCGGATGGGCGTACTCCATGGCTGTAAGATAGTTGAAGGTATCGACCACATGGCCCTGGGTAGGCACGGTGCCCGCCGGTGGTGCTACCTGTATCAGCACGTGAGACAGGGGGTCGATGAGGCCCAATCCGAGGATGAGCGCCCAGGCCCACCGGGGTGGACGAAAGGGTAGGGGTGCGTTCTCGGGCGGTGGATTCATGGCGCGCCTAGAGCCCCACATGGGTTAGACACAGGCCGCCCCAGGCGCGCTCGATTGCCGTACCGGTTACCGCGCGATTGAGGGCTTCCCAGTTGTGAAGCAGCGGTACGGTGTAGGCCAGATGGAAACGTTGATGCTGAATAGACGCTTCCGGCTGTGTCACGCGAATACGTTCGTCCAATTCCGCTTCCGAAAAGGTGCGGGCAAAGCCATAGCGTTTTTTCGCCATGGGCGTCACATCAAAAAGGCGGTTGTACAAGCGGTTAGACGGGTGAAGCAGGAGCACCGATTCCCGCGCGTGTCGGAGGTGGACGTCAATAATCTTCTGGCG
>JAUIMA010000512.1 GCA_030432675.1 Candidatus Hydrogenedentota bacterium
CTCAGAAGGGCTGATGGCCTTTTACGATGACCTGGGCGAACGGCGTGAACGGACGACGGTGGTGGTCATGTCGGAATTCGGGCGGCGCGTCTATGAGAATGCGTCGCTGGGGACGGACCACGGGCGCGGCAGTGTCATGATGGTGTTGGGTGGTGGTGTGAAGGGGGGGCGCGTGTTAGCGGACTGGCCAGGGCTTGCAGAAGAGAATCTGGAAGGTCCCGGTGATCTCCCGGTGCGTTTTAATTACCGGGATGTGTTGGCCTCCGTTTTTCAACGGCACCTGCCCAATCTGCAGTTGAACCATGTATTTCCGGGGTATACACTGACTCCTATGGAGGTTATGCGGTGACACATCGACGTCATAGAGGACAGCGTTTATGATGGACCATGCACTGCCCTGGCGCGTCGGCGGGCGTACGTATCCCGCGATTCCGCACGGATTTCCGCCGTCTGCTCCCGCCCTTTCCATGACGTCCACCGGTTCTGACGCAACGGAGTGCGACGTTGACGGGTGGGAATCCGACTGTATTCGGGAAACCCAGCAGGGCAGGCCCGAAGCCTTCAATCCCCTGGTCAGCCGCTATGCGCCCCGGATTCGTGCCTATCTCTACCGTATGGTGCGGAATCAGGAAGAGGCGGAAGACCTGACCCAGGAAACGTTTATCAAGGCCTTCAGAAATCTTTCGCGCTTCGATGCGGAGCGCCCCTTTCGGAGCTGGCTCTATACAATCGCCACTAATACGGGGCTCAATGCCCTGCGGAGCCGGAAACGGCGGGGGACTCCCGTGGAATTGGATGCCGAACGGATGCCGTCGCCTCACACGGTCCCGGAACGTCCGGCGGGCCATGGTATGGGCCGGGAAGAGGCACTGGAATTGGCCCTGGCGCAATTGAGTGATCGGGCGTCACGATTGGTGGCCCTGCACTATCAGGAAGGGTTCAGCCTGGCGGAGGCGGGCACCATGATGGGCCTGACCGAGAATGCGGCGAAGGTGGCGGTGTGTCGTGCCCGGAAACAATTGCGAAAAATCATGTTGGAGGGCCATCCCCATGAAATGTGAAGCCGCGCGCAATGCGCTGTCCGATAGCTTTGATACCGGCGTGTCGCCGGATGCCGCCGTGGAGGTTCACGTTGAGACCTGCGCCGCGTGTGCCGCCTGGCAGGCGGAGTTGGCGAATCTCGACGGCCTGCTGTGTCAGACGACCCCCGTAGAAGATGATCCCGTGTTGGTGGCGCGCATTCAGGCCGCTGTGGCCCAAGCCCGTCCCTGGGTGATGCCGCGGTGGTTGGGCGCTGCCGTGGCGGCGACCCTGATCGTACTCTCCATGGCGGGGGGCTGGGTAATCGATACCTATGGTGAGCTTCCGGTCTGGACCTGGGCGGCGGTGTCCCCTACGGAACCGCTGCTGCCCGACTGGGAACTTCTCCGGACGGAAATGGTGCTCTTGCCCATGCAGGTGGAGACGGAGATGGCCGAGATGTCGGACGGTGTTGTGGGGGTCTGGTCGACGACAGCCGCGTGGTTGTCGGCCCATCTTCAGGGGAACAATCTCCTGATGTGGGGGGGCTGTCTGGGGGGGCTGGTATTGGTTATGCTGATTAATCGTCATGAAGCGCAACGGTTATCGTAGCCCGCGCTGTTTTGAACGGAATGGAATAGATATATGGAACGACTAACGGCACTATCGCTCGCCACCATGGCGATAATCGCTTTTCTGTTGGTGCTCAAGAGCAGCGTGATTGCCCTCTCGATTTGGCTTTGTACGACCTGGCCGGAGCGAAGCGAACACATCGCGACGGCCTACCGGGAGCGGCCGTGGCGTTGTCTGCTGATTGGACTGGCCAACACGGTGGTATTGGTGTTTATCGGGCTTTTGCTTACCTCTGTTGAGCCCCTGGCATTGATTGGTTTGCTGCTTCTGGCCTTCGTGGCCTGTCTGCATTTGTGGGGCCGGAGTGCGGCCTATCGGCGGATGGCGACGAAGCTCGGGGAGCCCGACGACGACGGCCTGCCCCGTGCCCTGGTGATGGGGGGCGTGGTCACGGAACTCATGTTTCTACTGCCCGTGATTGGGCAGGTACTCTATCTGGGCACGACCTTACGGGGAATGGGTGCCGTGGTGGTGACCCTGGTGTCACGGGGAACGGGATTTGGGGAAGGGGTGCCGCCCTTACCCGTGTCGGGGGATGAATCCGCGTGGAAACCTGATAAAACTCCTGGGCCACACGATCCGGTCTGAGCCGTACCTGAACGGGAATGGGAATAGGCAACCCAGCGGTGACGACGGGTAACGGAGCCCATTCAGAAGGCGTTGGGGCAATTGCCCACTACGCTCGGCGAGAAACGGTCCTGAGAGCTCAGGTGTGCTTGCCCTCCATGCACACGAACCGGCTCAGGCCGGATTGCGTGGCACGAATTGGTCGGGCATTGCCGAATTGGGCGTGTCAAGCAAACCAATCCGCTTCGTGCCCGGCTTATCCCATTCCCAGAGCGCTGCCGGTTTGTAGTGGGGCGCTCAGTCAGCGATCACGAATCCGATTCGGGATCGATGAGGTCTTCACCGAAATCCATGGGTTCTTCGAGCACGACTTCATTGGTGTGCTGGGGGACCATGTGTTCCGGTGGAATGTAGCGGCGCTGGAGGCGGGCGCCTTTCTCAGCGGCTTCCAGTGCGGCGTGTTCGATGGAATAAAAGGAAGTCTGATTGGGCCCTTCGTGGAGCCGCAGTACACCGTTAATCATCACGGCCTGCTCGTAGGGGTTGGTGGTGGTGCCTTCAGCCATGTGCACCACCATGACGTCTTTCACGGGGGGGCGGTTGCAGAAGTAGCATTCCAGGGGGAGGGGAAGGAGCATAAACTCCTTCATTTCCCGAAACTCGTTCTCCGGCACCATGAAGCCAATGACATTGACCTGCTTGTTGTTCCACTTTTTCAAGTCTTCCGAAAAAGTAGGACCACTTCGGAGGCTGCCTTCTGTGTCCCGCATGTGGTGCCACTTGAGGATTTCCATGCCCTCGCTCTGGCGGGCATCTTCATATCCCCGTCGCTCCAGGTCTTTCTTCTTGGCGAGGGCGGTCCGGCCTACGTTGTAGTTGAGGAAAATAATGAGCGCCAATACGACGACGACGCCGGCGATGACGGTAAGATCTCGTTTTACTCGTTGTCTCATGATGACTGAATCCTGAATCGTGGGGCTGCGTACTACTGTCGGTCGGCCAAATCGTGGGCCACGTCACTGTTATAGGCCTGCCACGCCGGGAGGATACCCGCGACGAGCCCGACGAGGGCTACGGTGGCAAAGGCCCGTATTTCTTCGGAACTCAAGCCGAAGGGCGCGACCACCAGGCCATACTCCTGTGCCAGCTTGAGGCCCAATAGATAGGTTACCACATTGCCGAAAAGCCAGCCGACCGCAATGCCGAGGGTAGTGACCCAGAAAGCCTCGATAATGACGGCTCCGAAGATCTCATAGGAAGAGGCACCGAGGGCCCGCATGATGGCCAGGTCCCGCTTCCGCTGCATGATACTCAGGTACAGGCCAATGAGAATGCTGATGGCCGAAATGACCACCACCAGATAGCCCACCGCCATCATGAGTCCCTTGATGGGGTCGAGAAAATCGCGGAAGAAATCGCTGATAATCTGGATGGGTACGGCAGCCATGGCGTCGGTCTGCTCGTTGATATAGCCTTCATATTCAAAGCGTTGGGTGGCACTATGTAGCTGGACGAGCACGGCGCTGATGCTGTTGGACCAGTCCAGCTCTTCGTCTGTATGCCCTTCGTCCTCAGCGTGGTCATCGTGGGCACCATGGTCATCGTGATCGTCGTGGTCATCGTGTGCGCCATGGTCATCGTGCTCATCGTGGCCGTGGCCATGGGCTTCCCAGATGGATTCAATGCTGCAATAGATGGCCCGGTCAAAGGGGGAGCCACTGGGTTCCAGGATGCCGACGACCTTGTAGGGGTGCTCAGCATGATCGAATTCCCGGAGGTCCTCCGAGATGGCGAAGGAGCCATGGACGCTTTCAAACTCGTCCCCGATCTGAAGGCCCAGCTTGCGTGCTGCGACGGAACCGACCACGGCTTCCTGGGGGGATTCGAACTTGCGCCCATCCGCCAGGGTGAAGGGTTTGCGTACTTCACCGCTGAAGCCTACCCATTCATGGTCGAGCAGTTCCGGCGTGGTGCCGACGATACGGTAGCCATTGTAGGTGTCGCCCAGTCCGATGGGGAAGGCCGCCTTGACGAAGTCAGAATCTTTCTTTAAGTCTTCATAGACATGGAGGGGGGTGCGCCCAATCGCCGAGTCCATGAAATAGACGCTGCCGAGCACGAGTTGAAGGGGACTGCCTTTGGGGCCCACGACGAGGTCGAAGGCCTGCCCTTCCTCGGCGAAGCGCTGCTCGAGCTGTTGGCGGAGGCTCAACACCGAAGAAATAAGTCCCACCGCCAGCGCGACGGAAATGATGGTCAGGCAGGTGGTGAGTTTACGGTTCCAAAGATAGGACCATGCGATGTGCCAGAGACTCATGCGCCCTCCTCCGTCACGAGACCCACACAGTCAAACTGCTTGGGGAGCCGTTGGGCCAGGGCCTGGTCGTGGGTAACGAGTAGCATGGTGACTTCTTCCTCGGTGCAGACTTCCAG
>JAUIMA010000016.1 GCA_030432675.1 Candidatus Hydrogenedentota bacterium
CGGGCGACGCCAGCGCCAGCGCCTCGTCGAGGGTCACGGCGAGCGCGTCACCGTGGGTCGTCAGCGTGAGATACCCTTCAAGCAACAATGGGGAATGGCCCTCAGGCAGCATAATCGTCGTGACGACCTCGCCGTAGGGCTTCACGGGGTCCGGATAGGGGTGCGAGAGCAAGTGGCTACCTACTTCCAGTTCAAAGGTCACGCCATGAAGCTGGAAGGGGCGTCGGTTTGTTACCCGTATGGACAGCCCCCTGCCGTTTTTCCCATCAATGGAGACGGTGGCATCATCAAAGGCCCGATGAAAGGCGTCGTCCATAATGCGGTGGGTATTGTAGCCCCCGTCAAAGACCCCTGGATGGCGGTCTGAGTTTCCCTTCATGTAGAAATATCCACCGGACAACCCGGCTTTTTCTACGCCCCATCGAAAGAGATCATCGAGTGCCTCCACACCGGTCGTGGGCACCGCGCCATGATAGGAGTTAAATTCGGTATAAATCACGGGCATCTCATGGGACCGGGCAATGGCCACGCTGCGCTCGACAAGCGGATGGCGGTCAACGGCCTTCTGGGTGTCCGAAAAGTAGTAATTGACCCCCATGATGTCCTGTCCCTGCCAGAGATCCTGCCCATAGAGGTTGGCGTAATGCACGGGGCGCTGGTACGGATCGTAAATCTGGTAGAGGGGGTGCATGGCCAACAAGAAGGCGACGTGTTCCCCTCCAATCTCATTGGCAGAATTCCAAAGCAAGACCCCCGCACTGTCGGCGTAGCGGGCGATAAAGGCGCGGGTCAGCGCCCGGGATGTGGCGAGTGGGGGACCATCCTGCCGCCCAAAGATTTCCTCCGTCGAGGCGACGCTGAAGGGCGCGAGTACATCATAGGTCAGCCCTTCCTCCACGGCCATGTCGATCTGCCACCGTGCGGGGTAGTCCCCACGCAACGAGTTGAAACCGAGATCTTTGAGAATTCGCATCATAAGGCGGGTGCGGGGGGGACTGGCGCCATCCATCCCATGGACGTTGACGCCCTTCACAATGAAGGGCTCACCATTGACCAACAACTGCCCATCACGGGTTTCTACGACGGTGGCCACCAAGCGGTCATACCAGGTCGTCTCTCCGTCGCTCGCCGTGGTGTCGTAGTACCCTCCGAAACGTGGGGGAACGTGTAGCACCTGTTCATCTGCCTCGACCTGTGACGAGATGGACTCGCTATTTTCCCCCTGAACAGTAATATGCATCGGTCTTCCGTCGGGGGATGGAATAACTCTAATTTCCAACGCTCCGTCCACAAGATTACCCCGCACGAAGCGGGGGCCTTGCGATTCCGCGTCGGCCACCCAAGGCAGGGCACTTTGCGTGATTAATCCCCGTTCTCCATAGACCCGGAATTCGGCCGTCAGGGGGCCACGGTGCCGACCCGGCACCGAAAAGTGGAATGTCTGGGTAGTAGTCCCAGTGATATGGCGTCTTTCTACGTCCTCGACGATGGCCTTTCCCGAGGGGGCCAGGAGGCGAAAGAGCACCTCCACGTTTTCGTCGGCGCCATCGTTTCGGAGCGAGATGGAAACCGCTTCCCCATCAGTGACGCGCTCAATGATGTGTTTGCTCAGGGTCATCGCCGCGCTGGAAACGTAGAAGCGCCCTGCAGGATACGACTGCCCCACGCGGCTGGTGAGCACCCCAGGCGCATTATCCAGTAGGAATGAAGTCCCGCTTCCTTCTGCACGCAGGGAAAGTTCCAGATGATGATACTCATCCAATACGACGGGCTGCGACACCTTCTTGATCGTATCATCCCGTGGAACAGTGAGCTCTACGGTTTGCCAATAGGTTTTCCCGGCTTGCCATTCGGCGAGTGGGGGAACGAGGGCCTGCACAAGGTGCGCAACCCGACGAACGCCCAAGGGGTCCCGCAGATCAGCCTGTAGCGAAGCCCCCTCTTGTGGGGCGGCACCCTGCAAGGAGAAGGGTATTCGAAGCGTGTAGGTGCGTCCCATCGCAAAACTCGAAACTTCCGATTCCACCTCGCCAAAGGAAATACCATAGGCCGACCGATAGTGATCGATTGCCGCTCCCTCGTGCGCGGTTGTTTCTCGAATCTCGGGAATCTTATCCCAAGGCACTTCCGTCGCTCCTTCTCGAAGCGCCTTACCCGCAGGGCCGTGGAGCTCCGCCAGGGTTTCGTCGACGAATGTCAGCGCCCGCTGCGCGCCATCGCGGTCCCCTATTCCCTGGAGCCGTTGGGCCTCTTCCAAGAGGGCCCAGGAAACCCGGACCGTCTCCTCCACGGCATCATCTTGCAAGGAAAGGGGGGAGAGGGCCGTGAGCAGGTCCGAGCGCTCTTTCAAGTGACTAACAAGCTGACTCGGTGGGGCCACGCGAAAGACACGCGTTAAAGGGGTACCCTCCGCCGCTTGAACCGTGAGCGTGTAACCCCCCTCGCCCAACGCCTCGTTGACAGCAAAAGTCTCTGCCGATACTCCTTCCGTAAAGGTTGCGGATATACGGGAGGTGACAACCGTCTGACCGGCGGAATCGGTGATTGCATAATCCACGAACTCTTCCACGGCACTTTCCCGGTTTGCAAAGAGCATGACCGGTAGAGATTCGCCGGTCGCTACCTGAAAACGGGGGAGATACACGTAGTTCAGGGGAGCTTCGATGGGGATATCTGCGGCATCGAAGGCGTAGTAGGCCAGGTCAATGTCTCCAGAATTGATCCGGATGCCGAAGCGATCCCCCGGCAAAATCAGGTTCGTTTCGATGGCCCAGTCTTCGGGCTCCTTGCCATGGGCCGGCCAGAATTTCGCCCGCACGGCATCTCCCGTTACCTGCACCTTTTGCCAAATCCAATCGGTCACATTCCAGTCGTCCGTAATCAGTCCCGTGGCGACCGATTCCGCTACTGCATAATCCTCGCCGGATTCGGGTGCAAAGCGAAAGGATATGCCGGTATCGTTATCCTGCTCCAACCATAGATGGGGACGGACCGTCTTTGTATTGTGTTCGAGACCCAGATCGTCGCCAAACGCACCACCGACCAATACGACGCCGTCGGCATCATGAACGGCGGCGTCTCGCTCCCGATAAAGCGCCACGTAGGTCCCGTCCTGTTGATGGCCCCCTTTGAGCAACAATAAGCAGCGAGACCCCGCGAGCCGCAGCACCTCGGGGCCGTATCCCGGTGGTGCATCTTCCACCATCGCCTGGGCGAAATGGCCATCTCCATCATAGTCCAGAAAATCCCAAGCGCCCGGATTCTGTTCCCCTTGAAAGAGCGGGGCCGCAGGAAAGAGGCTGAGTATTGCCGCAACGACAAATGCATTCATGATGTGCTCCCATCAGACCAAACAAAAGAAGTCCGATGGTACCGGATAGACACAGGCCATGCCAAGGAAACCCCTGAGCATCAGCGTTGCGCTAAGGAGCCACGGAATAGAGAAGCGATTATTCCCACGCTCCTTAGCGCAAATCCATGGCGTCCATACGACGGGCTTCAGCCTTGGAATACCACCAATGGAGCACCATATATCCTAGCCCAAAATTGATGAAGCCAATGGCACCGAGCAGGGCGAACAGATACCACACCAGCCACGGCAAGTCCTGACGCCACAAGACGAGAGCGCTCAGTAAGGCCGCACCGCTGGCGAAAACCAGGCCAAGGGTGATGGACAAGACGGGAACTCGAGCGCGTCCCTTCCAGACGAAGAAACAGGCGAGGGTGGCCCAAAGCGCACTGCCGAGACCGAAAAGACTACCTATAACGCCCGCCATGGCATGACTAAGCATAGGACGATGGTCACCCGTACTCAGTGAAATATCTCCCAAGGTCACCCGCCCCGGTCCTTCAAATCGAACCCCAAGCCGAAGGCTTTCAATGGTATCTTCCGCCTGTAGAAAAAACGGCGTGGACGTCGCCCGCTCAACCGAGTCCCCGCTGAAGGTATCGTTGAGCGCCCGGGAAAACCAGGCGTTTTCTCCCGCGACAGCCCACATCTCGAGATAGGCCGTCCCCGATAGTCCCGTGCTTCCCATGCGCGCTGTATAACGTACTTCCGTATCCGACAGTCCGGGTGTCTCCAGCTCTGCCAACACAACCGATGTGGGTTCTGCTCGCGTATTCTCAATTTCCAGACGGGTCCCGTGTGCCGTTTCCACCATCTCCAACGTGACCCCGTCGGGGGGAGTCGCTTCTGCCACCCATTGCCGTAAATCAGGGGCCTCCAACAGGCCCTCCGCCAAGGCCGACGTCGTCAGTAGAAGGAGTAATAGTGCAATGAGATTCCGGGATTTCATGGTGAATCCTCCGTAGGCGCAGGGCACGCCTCGTGGGCGCGTAACAGCGATTTCGCCGATTCAGAACTAAGCTTTCCATCGGCCACCAAGAGCCGTAGTGTCTTTCGAAACGGGTCGTCATCCGTCTGGGCTTCTGCCGCTTCCACCTTGGCGATAAGCCGGTCCAGGCGGGCACGTAGGGTCGGATAAGAGACGCCATACGCTTTCGCCAGCGCCTTAAGAGAACCAGAGGCCAGCACAAAACGCCGTATGAAATGAATATCTTCTTCGGCCAGGGCTTCCAGCCACGGGGGCAACACTGATTTCACGACAAATCCCCTTTAACAATATTGAACTCAATATAAATTATACTCAACAATGTCGCTGCGGTCAATAATATTAAATTCTACTTGAATAAAATTAACTTTCGACGTAACACCAGACTCGACGAAATGTGTACCCCGTTGCACCTGCGGAAAGGCCCTGTTATGCTCACAGCCGCAACCAACAGAAAGGCACCCTTCATGGACTACCAGGAAATCCTCTTTGACGTCAGCGACTACATCGCCACGATTACGCTCAACCGTCCCGACAAAATGAATGCGTGGACCATGCGGATGGAGGCCGAGTATCGCGATGCCATGGCCGATGCGGAGCGGCGAGACGATGTGCGGGTGATTATCGTGACAGGCGCGGGCCGCGGATTTTGTGCCGGTGCAGACATGAGCCTGTTAAGCGCAATTACCGGCGGCGACGTGGACCTCGACAATGCGCAGGAGCTCGAGCTTGCGGAACCCGGTGCCTGGGAGGGGGTCAAGGCCGACTTTCAGAAAACCTACACCTTTCCCCTCGCGGTACGCAAACCGATTATCGGTGCCGTTAATGGGCACGCCATGGGCATCGGGCTGGTCCACGCCATGTACTGCGACATTCGCTTTGCGAGTGACAAGGCCAGGTTTGGCACCGCGTTTTCGCAGCGAGGACTCATTGCGGAGCATGGCCTGAGCTGGATGCTCCCTCGCCTTATCGGCGTGGAAAACGCCTTGGATCTACTGTATTCCGCACGGATTATAGAAGCCGATGAAGCCAAAGGAATGGGCCTGGTAAGCCGTGTGGTGCCCCACGATGAACTATTGGACCGCGCCCGGGAATACGCCACCCATCTGGCCACGATGTGTTCACCCCGTGCATTGGGAATCATCAAGCGACAGGTCTACGAGTCCCTGCTGAGCGATTTAGGATCTGCCACTGACATTGCCATCAAGGAAATGTTTGACAGTTTTGCTACGGAAGACTTTGCCGAAGGCGTCCAGTCCTTTCTGGAAAAACGTCCGCCAAACTTTACGGGGAAATAGTCCGAGGCGCCTATGCGAGCGTAATGTCATCCCACGGCACCTCGGGCGTGATACTCCAGGTGAGCGCGTGGCATCGCTCCTGCACGACGCCTAGAGGAAACTGCGCATCTTTATTGCTTTCCGCCATGACCCGGTAGGCGTGATAGGAACAGTAGAAGAGATCTTCCAACGCCATTACATCGATCACGTCTCGCTGCCCCTGTTTTGCCACCAGACGCGGCAGGTCGATGTCGAAGAGTTCGAGGAAGTCCCGGTTGAGGGCAGGCCCCACATTGCTGGTCATGGGCACGCCATCAAATCCAGGCTGGAGATGAAAACCCAATATCCAGGCGAGGGACCACATGCTTTCAGTCGCCCAACCCGCCTGGTCCCGAAATTCAGCCGCTCCAGTACGGTCCGTGTTGACGATATCCCGCTCCGCATCGGTCAGCATATCAAAAAGGCCATTGTCATCGATGTAGCGCGTCAGCACGTCGGAGGGCACCAGATCTTCCGAGGCACAGGTCCAGGCTACGGTGGCGTGCAAGCCCATGAGGCGCTGGGCAATATCAATTCGGGAGCGAAGTTGCTGACCCGTGCGCTCCGTGCAAAGGGGGAGTCCCTCAGGTGCTTCCAGCCCGAATTTTGCAAGGGCGTTCCGCCCATTCTCCCGGATTTCTTCTGCTTCCTGACGCGTCATAAGCAATCCCTTTCTGCCGACCTCTGTCACGACCCCATTCCTGGCTGGCCGTCGAATAACCCCTGTGTTGACTATACGAAAAGCCGTGGTAGACGTCAACATCAAAAAAACGTTGCCTGCTGTAGAGCCTACAGCAGGCAACGGAACTCGAATGCGCTGTCCAGTTCAGGACCGGATTGGCTTAGACCGTTTCCGGCACCACATAACCATCGCGGTATTCCCGCGTCAAGAGGGCATTGGCTTCATCATCGCCTTTGCACAACTCCGTCTCGGTGTCAATTTCCAACACGCGATTTACCCGAGCCGCCGTCAATGCGTAGTGCGAAAGGGCGGAGGAGTAGTGGCCTTCTTTCGGGCCGGCGGTGAGATCTTCGGCCTTGCGGCTGCGCACGCAATCGGTGAAGTTCTGGAAGTGGTTGACCGTAGCGCCGTCGAAGCGCTCCTTGACCAATTCGCCTTCCTTGGCACCCCGATAGGCCCGGTAGCCACTGTAATTCGGGAAGGTCATCCAACCTTGGGAGCCATAGAAAAGCACACCGAAGGAGGTGCCACCGGCTTCGTTATTCGAGCACCAGGGGCGTACTTCCAAGGTCATCATCTTATCTTTGCCGTCTTCGCCCTTGAACATGTAGGAAGAGGAGGAGCAGTCGTAGACTTCCTGGGCGTCGTCCCAGAGGAGCTTACCACCCATGGAGGAGCAGCGATAGGGCGTGTCCACCCCGAGGCCCCAACGCGCGGCATCCAGCTGGTGCACACCCTGGTTGCCAATGTCGCCATTGCCATAGTCCCAGACCCAGTGCCAGTAGTAGTGCACGTAGAGGCCTTTGTCCTTTTCATTCAGCATGAACTGGCGCTCCGGGGCTGGCCCCTGCCACATGTCCCAATCCAGTGCTTCGGGTGCGTTGCCGGGGTGGCCCTTACCAATGCTGGGACGCCACTTGTAGCAAACGGCGCGGGCCATGTACACGTCGCCGATAATACCGTTCTTGAGTTCTTCGATGCCCTCGCGGAAACCGGGATTACTGCGAAGCTGGGTGCCGTGCTGCACGATTTTCTTATACTTCTCGGCGGCCTTGATGACCTGGCGGCCTTCGAAGCAGTTGTGGGTCATCGGCTTCTCGACGTACACATCCTTGCCTGCCTGACACGCCCAGATGGTCGCCAGAGAGTGCCAGTGATTGGGGGTGGCAATGGAGATGACGTCAATATCTTTGTCGTCCAACACCCGACGGATGTCCTGCTCCGTCTTCGGGGCTTTCTTGCCTTTGGAGGTAAAAAACTCTTTCGTGCGCGGCTCGAAGAGGCTGGCGTCCGGATCACAAATCGTCGTGACTTCCGTGCCGTCTACGGTGGCAAATTCGTTCAGGTGGGTCTTGCCCCGACCGTTGATGCCGAGAACAGCTACCCGAATACGGTCATTGGCCCCGGCCCAAGAGGTCTTGGACGTGCCAATCAGTACTGTCGCGGCGGCAGCACCTTTTACAAAGTTTCTTCGCGATATGTCTTTCATTTGTCTAATCCTCTTGTAGGTGTGGGAACGCGATCGCTACGTAATCCTCTCCATGGTACTCAATATGGGGGCCATCCTGCAAAAGTGTTTTTCTTGAATTTTTCTTTCACCGAAGGCATCCCCGAAAAATTGGCTGGCGTACTGCATGCCCCCCTCCAAGTGGGTTATACTGGGGCGGTACAGGACACGATTCTCAGCCAGAGGTATTCATTCGGTGACAACCCCTTCTTCTCCCGCGCTAACCCAGGAAAGCCTGGAAGTAACCCGGCAATTGCTCGACCGCTACGACCGACCGGGGCCCCGCTATACCAGCTATCCCACCGCCCCGGAATGGAATCAGGATTTTGGCGCGACAGACTACGCCAAGGCCCTCGAACGGGCTGCACAGAACGCGGAAGAGCCCCTTTCGCTTTATGTGCACTTACCCTTTTGTTGGGAGCGCTGCCATTTTTGCGGTTGTAACGTGGTCATCTCCAAACATCCGGAAGTCTCTGGAAAATATCTGGAGTACGTGTACAAGGAAATCGGGATGGTTTCGAAACTCCTTGGCGACCGAAAGACCGTCAAGCAGCTTCACTGGGGAGGCGGCACCCCAACCTATCAGACGGTAGATCAAATCAAGACGCTCCATGGGAAACTCACGGATGCCTTCGATTTCGCACCCGATGCCGAAGTCGCCCTGGAAGTGGACCCCCGCGTCACCTCGCGAGAGCAACTGGAAACCCTTCGCGGGTTGGGATTCAATCGCATCAGTATGGGCGTCCAGGATTTGGATGCCAAGGTTCAGGCCGCGATCAACCGGAACCAGACGGAAGCCGAAACACGGGAGCTTTTCCAATCCTGTCGTGAGTTAGGTTTTGACGGCATCAACCTTGACCTGATCTACGGACTACCAGAACAAACGCCGGAAACCTGGACTCGGACGGTGGAAGCCGTAATCGATATCCGCCCCGACCGGTTGGCCGTCTATAGTTACGCGCACCTGCCCGAGCAAATCAAGCACCAGCGTAAGATGGACGAGCACCCCCGTCCCACGGGTGCGGAGAAATACGATCTCTTCGCCATTGCGCGCAAGCTCTTTGTGGCGGCGGGCTACCGCATCATCGGCATGGACCATTTCGCCTTGCCCACCGACGAATTGTCCGTGGCCCTGGACGAACGACGGCTGCACCGCAACTTCATGGGCTATACCGTGGTGCCCGCTGAAGATATGGTGGCTTTCGGAGTATCTGGTATTGGCGAAGTGGGGGGGACCTATGCGCAAAACGAAAAGCGCCCCGCCATGTATTACAAAGCGCTGGACGCCGATACGCTCCCGACGCTGTGTGGCACCTGGCTCACCGATGATGACGCTATCCGTCGCTGGGTGATACGTCAGCTCATGTGCAATTTCTATCTCGACTTCGCTGTACTCAACGCACGCTTCGGCGTGGACTACGCGACCTATTTCGCGGACGAGAATGCCCGACTCGATGAGTTTTGCGCAGAAGGCTTCGTGACGCGGAGCGAGCAAAACTTGCAAGTGCTGCCCTTAGGCCAGGCCTTTGTGCGAAATATCGCCATGGTCTTCGATGCCCATCTGAAAAAACCTGCCCACTTCGAAAAGTTTTCGCGGACGATTTAGCTGATACGCGAGTGCAATGACACGCGGGTGTGATTGTGCGCGGGAGACATGGGGATTTCATGAGCGAGCATTATAAGACCCTTATCGTGGGCGGTGGTATCACCGGCTGTTGTGCGGCCTATTACGCCATGAAGCAGGAAGGGGTCGAACACATCCGGCTTCTGGAATGCGGTGACACCCTTGGCGGCACGGCTCAGACCGAACACATTGACGGCGTCACCTGTGAGAAGGGGCCCAATGGTTTTCTCGACAAAGAGCCGAAGACCCTCCAGTGGGTCGAGGACCTCGGCCTGGGCGAGCGCCTCGTCCGTGCCAACCCCCTGGCGGCACGGCGCTTCATCTTTCGCAATGGCACCCTCCACGAACTGAAACCGCCCCCCGCATTTCTCTTTGGTGGGCCGCTTTCCCTTCAGGGCCGATTACGGCTGTGTGCCGAACCCCTCATCCCGCAACGGGTCTCCCCGGAAGAGGAGAGCATCTGGGACTTTGCCGCACGTCGTATTGGGGCCGAAGCCGCAGACACCCTCGTTGCGCCGATGGTGAGCGGTATTTACGGCGGCGATGCCCGGCAACTTGACCTGGCGTCCTGCTTCCCCAAGATGGCCGCCATGGAAGCCGAGCATGGGGGACTCTTTAAAGCCATGCGCGCCAAGGCCAAAGATAAGCCGGCCGGAAAAGGCACCGCCATGGGCCCCGGCGGCACCCTGACCAGCTTCGAGGGCGGGATGGCCACCCTCATGACGCGGGCGGGAGAAGTCTTGGGGGATTCGGTACGCCTGAATACTCCCGTTACCCAAATCTCCAAAGATGACTCGGGCTACCGCATCAACACCGCAGACGGAACGCCCTTCACAGCGGACCGGGTCATCGTGGCGGCGCCCACCCACGCAGCCTGTGGGATGGTACGGGAACTGGACGGGCCCCTGGCATCGGCGCTGGAAGCTATCCCCTATACCAGCATGGCGGTCGTCTGCACGACCTACAAACGGGCCGATGTGGGCCATGATCTCAACGGCTTCGGATTCCTTGTGCCCCGTACCCAGAACAAACGAATACTGGGCTGTATCTGGACGTCGACCCTCTTTCCGGGCCGTGCGCCTGAAGGGCAGGTGCTGCTCCGCACGATGATAGGAGGGGCGACGGACCCGGGTGCCGTTGACGCCTCTGACGAGGATTTGCTGCAGACGTTGCGCGACGATCTGTTCCCCATTTTAGCTATCAAGGCGGACCCTGTCATGCACCGCGTTTATCGTTGGGGGAAGGCCATCCCCCAATACACCTTTGGCCACCAGGACCGTGTCGCCGCCGTGGAAGCGGGGGAGAAGCGCAACCCCGGACTTCACTTTGCGGGCAACGCCTATCGCGGCGTCGGGTTGAACGACTGCGTAGTATCGGCGTTGCGTGCGGTGGAAACGTCAGGCTGACTGCGATCCGTGGGATTCAGGGATTGCCGCAGCCCACGTCGTAGGGGATGTAGCGCGACGTCACCCGCACAAAGCATGGGACCGCCACGGCCTCGCTTGACACGGCAAGGTGCCATCCTGTTCTATGAAGTTTCCCCATAACCCAGGCAACAGGAACTTCTCGATGACGTCACGACGCGACTTTCTCAAACAGGCTACCTTGAGCGGACTCGCCGCAACCCTCATGCCCCTGGCGGCATCGGGGCAAACATCTCGACCCAATATCCTCTTCATCCTCGCCGATGACCTGGGCTGGAAGGATCTGGGCTGCTATGGCTCGACCTTCTACGAAACCCCGAATCTCGACCGCCTGGCGGCCACGGGTATGCGTTTTACCGACGCCTATGCCGCCTGTCCCGTATGCAGCCCGACCCGTGCCAGTATCTTGAGTGGAAAATATCCCGCCCGCATGGCCACGACCGACTGGTTTGGAGCGCCACAACCCGACACCGCCAAGAATCACAAGGGCACCCGCTTTAAACCCCTCTTGCCAGCGCCCTACACACCCGAACTCCCCTTGGAAGAAGTCAGTCTTGCCGAGGCGGTAAAGGAACAGGGGTATCACACCTTTTTCGCGGGCAAGTGGCATCTGGGCCATGAGGCCTTCCATCCTGAGCATCAGGGCTTCGACGTAAACAAGGGTGGTCACCACAGGGGTAGTCCTCATCCCGGCGGTTATTTTGCGCCCTATGGCAATCCGAAACTTTCGGAGGGCCCTGATGGCGAGCACCTGCCCGAACGGCTCGCCCGGGAAACCAACGCCTTCATCGATAGCCACCGGGAAGATAACTTCCTCGCTTATCTATCCTTCTATTCGGTCCACACCCCCCTCCAGGGCAGAGAAGATCTCGTCGAAAAGTACAAGAAGAAGAAAGCCGCCCTGGGCGATTTGGAGCCCATCTGGGGCGAAGAAGGGGAGCGAAAGCTGCGCCTCGTACAAGAGCACGCCGTCTACGCGGCCATGGTGGAGGCCATGGATTCCGCTATCGGCATCGTGCTGGATCACCTTGAAGAGACGGGACTCGCCAATAACACCGTCGTTGTCTTCATGTCGGACAATGGTGGCTTGTCCACCTCAGAAGGGCACCCCACCTCCAACCTGCCCCTGCGGGCCGGTAAAGGCTGGCTCTATGAAGGGGGAATTCGGGAGCCGATGATCATTCGTGCGCCCGGTGTGGCGGCACCGGGAAGCGTGTGTTCCGCCCCGGTCACCAGTACGGATTTTTATCCCACGCTCTTGGAATTGGCGGGGCTGCCGCAACTTCCAGAGCAACACGTAGACGGGGTCAGTCTCGTGCCCCTGCTGAACGGCAAAGCCGCTTTGGATCGGGATGCGATTTATTGGCACTACCCCCACTATGGCAATCAGGGTGGCACGCCCGGCGCGGCCATTCGTGAGGGCGACTGGAAACTCATTGAATATTTCGAAGATAAGCCCCGGGAACTCTTCAATCTCGCGCGCGATGTGGGCGAAACGAAAAACCTGATCGACAGCCACCCGGATATTGCTCATCGTCTCCAAGACAAACTCGATCACTGGCAAAAGGAAGTGGGAGCCCGTTTCCCTTCACCAAACCCGGACGCAAAATCAGGGTAACGATTAATCAGGGACTGCCGCGCCCCACCTCATTTCGGATGCACTGCGATGTAGTTCCCAAGAAGAAAACTCTGACGCAGCAATGTATACGCAGAAGGCGGTGGCTGTCCCGTCGTTGGCGAACAGGACTCTTCGCTAGCTTCGCAAACCGCTTCCCCGTGCCAACTCAAGCCGTCCAACGAGCACCCTATCACCGCGACGTCACGACGGGCGAGACGAACCCTATTTTTCCTCAAACACAAAGGCCTTATCGTCAAGGGGGCGTATCCAGATATTCCGGAAGCGAACCGGGTGATCGTGGTCTTGCAATTGCATGGGGCCACACCCGGTCTTCAACAGACTTTCTCGAATACGTTCCGCGTAAGGCGTCGTACGAAAGTGGAGGGGGGTATAGATGGATTGATGCTCCAAAAATGGCGTGTTATGTTGGACTAACACGCCGTTGAGCAAGACGGTGATACTCCCGGGCTTCACCGGTTTTCCCGTCTCGTCCCGCCGAGGGGCCGTGAAGATGACGTCATAGTCTTGCCACACATCGACATCTCGGGTCGCGTCTACGAGCGGCTCACTGAATTTATAGAGCGAACCGGTGCTATCCATGGGCGCCATTACATTGTTGAAACTGTCGATAATCTGCAGTTCAAAAAGTCCGTGTAGGTAAAGGCCGCTGTTTGACGCGGACACGCCCTCCACCGCACTCCGGGGAAAACTGAATTCCACATGGATCTGGGCATCACGAAAATGAAGGCGAGTCCAGAGCCCCTGTTGTCGTTCCTGCTGGCCCGGTTTGACGACGATAGCACCGTCTTCGAGTGCCCAATTGAAAGGGCCACCGTTGGGCCCCGCCAACATATCGGTGTTGGTACCATCAAAGATGACAATGGCGTCATCAGGCACGCCGGTGGACGTGTCTACCTTTTTCAAGGCTTCCTCTGCCCACAGATTCCCTCCAAGGCCTCCGATCAGCCATAGAAGGCCAAAGGCGAGCGACCGCATCTGGTACCCGAACATATGCTACTCCTTTCTGCAGAAAACGAAAATCACTCAGCGAGCAAGGCAACGCTCCATCCGGGCTATCAAGTCGTTCACTTCCTCTTTGTTCTTGATACCACCGAGGGTGTTGCGCTTGCGCCCATTACCATGGAAGCGGATTGTGTAGTAGGGCACATCGCCGGATTGCATCGTAATATGCCCGTCGATCCGCTGAATTGAGGACAGGGGAAGGGTTACATCGCTTCCGAGCCCAAGGGCTTTCTTTTCGACACGGACGGTGTCGCCCCGAAAAGATACCCGCACCTTGCCAAAGCAGAGCCAGAAGGCGGCGGTTAGGAAAAGGATATCAAACAACCCGAAGAATATCGGAAAGAGGAGCGGAATTTCTCCACTATACAACATGCCAACGATGATAGCGGTCCAGATGAGCGCAAAGAGGGTCACGCTGAAGGTCATACTCAAACTGCGCCGGGGTGGGGCATAAAACTCCAATCCATCGACCTTTTCCTCCACAAGAATCGAAGGATGATAGGGGGCCTTGGTGGCTTTGAGAGACTCAGTCTCCGCTTCACTCGGAATTGCTTCCGAGCTTTCGTCCGTCACGAAAAGCGGCACAGGAAAGGCCGCTGCAAAGTCGATTCCCGGCATGGCTGCCTTGGCCGTTAGCTCCCACTCGATACGGTTCTCCGGGGCACCCGGTGTGGTAGGCTTGACGTCGAATGGAACGTGTACGCGAACAGGGATGGCGACGTTGCCGTCGGCTTCCCGTGCGAGAAACTCAGGCGTAATCACGAGGGTTTCTTGCCATTGTACCTTACGATGGGTTGAGCGGTTCTTTCCCGAACCCGAGACGTAGTGATGATAGCAGGTGAGTTGGGTTTCGACCCCTTCTGCGGGAATTTCTTTGAGCCGCGCCCAAATGACTGCCCGGAACCATCCACCCACAACTCCCGGGTTGGTCACGAGATCGCAATGACTTTGACCATATTTCAGCCAACGCATGGTCACATAAATGGCCGCGCCCACCATCCAGATGCCGGCAAAGGGAAAGAGTAGCACCGCATAGCCAATGGGCCCTTTGCGGGTTATCTCTTCGATATTGAAGAGGAGAATCGATCCGACACCGCTAAAAATAACCCCAAAAAACCAGTAGACAAACATTTCGGCAGGCTTGGAGGATTGAACGCGGCCGGCAGTCCAGTCGGGACGCCAACGCCAGGGCGCGTCTGGCTCTTCGGCCTGAAGGCGCTCGGCCTCGCGCTCCTTGCGACTTCCGATCACGATGCCGACCAGCATACCGCCCCCAACCAGCGTAAAAACGGAGCCCACGCCCAGCATGGCGAGTACCTCCTCCGTAAACTGTGGGGTCTGATAGAGTGTAAAAAGCCCACTTCCCAAGGCAAACAGGCCACCCAGCAGGAAAGGGGTAATAAAGAGGATGGCGCACCCCATTGATGCCACGTTCTTGGTAGATGTTGACGGCATGATGTCTCCCAAATGTGTGTTACCGTCCCTGGTTTACTCCACAGCGGCACATGGATGCAAGCGATTGGACCAGGGTTCACCGGGTTTTACCCACCGGGCCCGCAATTTATTCGCTCGGACCCCAACCCCACCCGGGGCTATACTCCGGGACGCGCCTGCACCAGCCTATCCTGCAAAACGGGCGCTGCTCGTGGCAGCGCCCGCAAGAGGAGGCATATTTTTATTTGGCCAATTCGTCGATGGCTACGTGATAGTTCGGGTCTTCCTGGACATCGATCTCGATGATATCATCCGCTTTCTTCAGAAGGGCCTGACATTCCTTGCTCAGATGCTTGAGTTTGATACTCTTGCCCAGGCTGCGATACTTCTCGCTGAGGTTATTGACCGCTTCGAGTGCCGAGTGATCGTAGACGCGGCAGTTGATAAATTCAATCACCACCTTGTCGGGATCTTCGTTTGGCGTGAAGATATTGCGGAAGCTTGTCACTGCGCCAAAGAAGAGCGAACCATTGAGTTCATAGGTCTTGACCCCATCCTGCTCGTAGGTCTTGGCGTAAATGAGCTGGGATTTTTTCCAGGCAAATACCAGGGCGGAGATTATAACGCCAGCAATTACGGCAATCGCCAAGTCAAAGATGACCGTCAGGGCAGACACGGCCACAATCACGAAAAAGTCCATCTTCGGAATCTTGTTCCAAAGCCGCAGGCTCGTCCACTCGAAGGTCGCGATGACGACGATGAACATGACACCGATTAGCGCGGCGACGGGAATCTTCCCGATGCCCGCCCAGAGAGGGGGGAATAGAATAAAGCAGAGCAGGAACAGGGCAGCAGAAATGCCCGAAATCCGCGTGCGACCACCCGAGCGAATATTGATCATGGACTGACCAATCATGGCACAGCCGCCCATACTACCGAACAACCCGGCTACCACGTTGGCCAGGCCTTGACCGACGCATTCCCGGTTACCGTGGCCCCGGGTTTCTGTAATGTCATCGATAAGGGTTAGCGTCATAAGGGATTCGATCAGCCCAATTGCCGCCAAGGTAATAGCCAATCCGAATACAATCAGGAAGGATTCAAAAGTAAGCGGAATTGTCGGTATCTGGAACACACCCGCCTTCCGTGCGTTGGGAATCTCTTCCGGTGGTTCAACCGGCATGGCCGCCACTTCGTGGGCTTTCTCCGTCAATTCCGAGAAGAGCAAATTGGGCTTCATGGCCTCAAATTTCTCGGTCTTCTGCTTCTTCTCGAGGGCAACCTGCTTCTGTGTGGTCACAAAGTCATTTACCGTGGCCGATTCCAGCGGCGTAAACTGCACCAGCATCGTCACCACGATGATCGCCGCCAGAGTGCCTGGGATGGCATTGGTTAGCTTGGGCAAATAGTGAATAATCAGCATGGTCAAGACGATGAGCCCGACCGCCGTAAAGAGGGCCGTGCCGCTGAGCCAATCCCCCGCGACGACAAAGTGTCCGGCATGTTCGTTAAAACGGACCGTCATATTCTCTTTCAACTGTCCAAACTGCGCCTTACCAATTACGATAGCCAGCCCATTCACGAAGCCCAACATGACCGGGTGGGGGAGTAGTCGGATGAATTTACCGAGCTTGAAGAAGCCACAGGCAATCTGTATCACACCACACATGATAACGGAGGCGAAAAGGTATTCCAGGCCATACAATACGACAAAGGCGGTCATCACAACGGCCATGGCACCGGTCGCACCGGAAATCATACCGGGTCGTCCACCCACCAGGGAGGTGATGAAGCCGACGAAGAAGGCCGCCCAAAGTCCCACCGTGGGGTCCACACCAGCGACGAATGCAAAGGCAACCGCTTCGGGAACTAGGGCCAATGCAACGGTAAGGCCCGAGAGCAACTCGTCCTTAAAGTTAATTTGTTTTCTAACGATGAGATCAATCATTCAATTACCTTGGTTAATGCTGCGGATCGTAAAATCCAGGCTTGTTGGCACCACGTTGGTCGTGCCGGATAGGAACACTGGGCCCCAACTCCCAGAAGCTACGTAGGGTATTCTCAGCGAACAAAGACCTGTGATCGCACAGGGCGCAACAGGGTCTAAGCAGCGTGGCGGAACAATCAGGCCACCGGGCTCCATCCTCCAGGCATACCCAGCTCCACCGTGGGGTGCCGATTGGAATCAGGAAATCGCGCCGTAATCCGTCGTGCCGAGCCCGCCGGAATGTACCACCCGATTGTCAGAAGAATGCGGTGTTTTCGTTATGACTTAATTCACCGCCTGGGGCACTTCTTGCTGAAGGAAGGCCTGTGCACGACGGAACAGTCCATCGGCGTCTAGGTCGTGGGCAGCCAATTGCTCCGCCCGGGTCGCTTGTGCGCTAAAGACATCGGGAATTCCGACGCGGTGTATACGCAATTCATGCAAGCGCCCTGTCCCCTCTACATACTCGATAACTGCCGAGCCGAAACCACCGTCCAGCGTATTCTCTTCCACGGTGATAATTGGACGATCCAGCAGCCCGTCTACCAATGCTGTATCAAGGGGCTTGATATGGCGCGCATCCACGACGCCTACCGAAAGCCCCGCAGCCGCCAGTTGGTCGGAAGCATCCAGACAAGCCTGTGCACAGGGCCCCACGACCAGGAAGTTGCCATCGGTACCCTCGCGCAATACTTCGCCACGGTCCATATCCCGCCCATCTGCTGTACCGATAGTGGGTGCCTTGCCCCGGGCATAGCGAATCGCCACGGGCCCATCCTGCTTCAGCGCCCACAACAACATAAGACGGGTATCCACGTCATCACGGGGTGCCAGCACCTGTAAGTCAGGCACACACCGGAGAAAGGATATGTCGAAGGTGCCATTTTGCGTCGGGCTATCTTCTCCTACGAGACCGGAGCGGTCAATGGCAAACACGACCGGTAGCTTCTGGATACACACATCATGGATGAGCTGGTCGTAACCACGCTGTAAAAAGGTCGAGTAAATCGCCGCAACCGGCCGAAGTCCCTTTGCGGCCATGCCGGCGGCCATGGTGACCGCGTGCTGCTCGCAGATACCCACATCGTAAAAACGATCGGGGAACCGTTCTTCAAAGGTGTTGAGCCCCGTGCCCGTGGGCATGGCGGCCGTGATACCTACCACCCGGTCATCGGCTGCGCCCGCCTCCAGCATGCCTTCGACAAATGCATCGGTGAACGTCGTAGTGGGAGCTGCTTTCTCCTCCGACTCGGCAGGCAGGGCGTCTCCTTCTTTTTCAGACGGGCGAATGGCGCGAGGAGAGACACCGTGGTACTTCAGCGGATCTTCTTCCGCCTGCTTCAGCCCCTTGCCCTTCTCGGTGCGGCAATGGAGCAGAATAGGGCCATGCATCTTCCGAATGCTGGACAGACACTCAATGAGCAGGGGAAGGTCGTGTCCATCCACCGGACCAATATAATTGACACCCAATTCCTGGAAGAGCGCGCCTTTCGTAATGTAATTCTTGACCGACTTTTCAATGTCCTGAATCGCCCGCGTCATGCGATTGCCGATCATCTTCTTCACGAAGCTGCCCGCATCTTCTTTGGCACGCTTATAGGGCTCTGCCACGATGAGGCGGTTGAAATATTTGTTTAATGCGCTCGCATTGGGGGAGATAGACATCTCGTTGTCATTCAGAATGACCAGCATGTCAAGGCCCAAATGACCCGCGTGACTCAGCCCTTCCAGGGCCATACCCCCGGTAATGGCCCCATCACCAATCAGCGCCACCACGCCGTAGTCTTCCTTCAACTGATCACGGGCAATTGCCATGCCGACCGCCGCCGATATAGACGTGGAGGAGTGGCCGGTGCCGAAGCAATCGTATTCGCTTTCGGAGATCTTGGGATAGCCGCTGATGCCGTCCTTCTTACGGATGGTGTCGAATACGTCCCGTCGCCCCGTCAGCAATTTGTGGGGGTAGCACTGGTGACCCACATCCCAAATTAGCTGATCCCGCCCGATGTCATACACGTAATGGAGGGCCAGCGTGAGTTCCACCACCCCAAGAGGGGCGGAGAGGTGCCCGCCATTGTGATTTACCACATCGATCACGCGCTCGCGCATCTCAGTGGCCAAATCATCCAACTCGTTGTGAGACAAAGACTTAATATCGTCGGGGGACTGTATGGAATCCAGAAAAGTCATAATCCAATCACTATGTTATACCGCAAAGTGCCGAAAAGTTCCGACAAGGGAGGGAAGTGCCCGACAGGACCGCCGGGGGGCGCCACACAAAAGCAATAATCACAGATTCTTACATTGATTCAGTGGCACCATGAAGACACGTTTGCCCATACGGTATTGTGGGAAAGTATAGCATACCCCGTCATCCCGGCTCCACGACGGAACCCCTCAAAGACGACGGGAAAGCGCGCCTTTGTCGACCGTTCCGTCGGCGCGCCGGGGGAGTGCATCTACCACCTCAACGGTGCGGGGACACTTATAGCCTGCCAAATTGGCCCGACAGTAGCGCTTCAGGTCTTTTTCAAGGTCGGGCATTACATCGCTAACCTCAACGATGGCAAGGACTTCCTCACCTCGAACAGCATCGGGAATCCCCACAACCGCCGCGGCAGTCACTGCGGGGTGTCCTTCGAGAACCAACTCAATTTCCCGGGGATAGACGTTCAGCCCGGCCCGTATCAACATGTCTTTTTTCAGCCCCCTGATGTAGATGTAGCCATCCTCATCCAACGAACCCAAGTCTCCCGTATGGAGCCAACCGTTTCGAAGGATGTCGGCGCTTTTCTCTGGCTGATTCCAATACCCCTTCATGACATTGTGTCCACGAATTGTGATCTCGCCCACTTCCCCGGCAGGGAGGGGTTCACCCTGCTCGTCAACGGCCCGCACCTCACATCCCCACAGCGGAAGCCCCACCGATCCGATGCGGTTGTCCGCCACACTCATATTGAAGGATACTGCGGGGCTCGTTTCGGTCAGGCCATAACCTTCCAGGATGGTGACACCGAAGCGTTCCCTGAAGCCTTCAAGCAGGGCGAGGGGCATGGGGGCCCCGCCAACAAGGGCACGCTTTACGGAGCTCATATCAACCGTCAGGTCTGATTTCGCCGTGAGCAGCAAGTGATACATGGTCGGCACCAGTCCGATCGTGCTGATTCGTTCTGCCGCAATGACATCCAGCACTTTCCCCGCATCGAATCGGGGCAGAAGCACCACGCAGGCCCCGGAGAGTAGGGATGCATTCATCATGACGCAAAGACCGAAGGAGTGAAAGAGGGGTAAGACACACAGGCTGCGGTCTTCGGCCTGGAAACTCAGCGAGAGTGCCCCGACCGTGTAGGCGTTCTGGAACACATTAAAGTGAGTCAATTGGGCACCCAGGGGCCTGCCGGCGTAGGCTGCGGTGTAGATAATCACCGCCACATCGTCGGGACGTGTTTCGGCCATGGCCGGTAACGTCGTCGGCTGAGCCATTTCCTGGAGAAAGGAGTCACCCTGATGTGGATGTTGCGGTTTCAAATCCGGCTCAACCAAGACCTGACGGGGCGCAATCTTGGCCTTGCTTAGTGCCGCTTCCACCGTGTCGGCGAGGTCGGCCCAATAAAAGACTATTGCGGGCGTAATATCGTCAAAGAGATATCGCAATTCCCGAGAAGTCTGCATGAAGTTTAACGGCACGGCGATTGCCCCGGCGTATAAGGCCCCGTAGTAAATGATTGGAAAGTGGGGGGTATTGGGCAAGAGTATGACTACCCGATCCCCGGGCCTTACCCCGCTTCGGTGCAAGTAAGCGGCCACACGCTGTGCCTGTTCCAACAGCGCGCCAAACGTAAGACGCAGGTCGTCAAAGACAATGGCTTCCCCATCGGGATTACGGCGTGCGGGGAGCGTAATACATTCAGCAGCATTCAAGGCCATCGTCGATTCGAATTCCATTGGTCAATAAGGGGAAGGGCGCGGCCCAAAAAGGCAAACTGGTCGCCCGAAACGAGGGGAAAGGCCCGAGTATAACAATCCTCCCTGCCAATTGCATCCCATGCAGGGTTCCATTCCTATCATGGGGGTGCTTCTGTTAAAATGGCGCACTTTCAGCCCGCGGGTGATCACCCCTTCCTACGCAAACTATGCCGGAGTGCCAACATCGATGAATGAACTGGGTCAACGAGAGAGTTGGGAGGAAATTCGTCTACTCCTCGATGCCCAGGATGTCCCCGCACTGAACCATTTCCTGGACACACTGACACCCGGCGCTGTTGCCCGTGCCTTTACCCGGCTGGATGAGTCGGAGCGCCATGACGTCTTGATGCTCCTCGGCCCCGAAGAAGCGGCCGACCTCATCGAAGAGCTGTCCGACACCCAGGGTTCCGATCTCGTGGAGGAACTGGCCGCCGAAGAAGCGGCCGCGATTGTTGACGAGATGGAGAGCCATCATCGGGCCGATATTCTCGGGGAGATGGACGAGGATGATGCGGAAGCCATCTTGCGCCGCATGGACCCGGAAGAGGCTGAAGATGCCCGCAAGCTGCTGGAGTATGGCGAGGAGACGGCAGGCGGAATCATGGCCACCGAATTCGTCTGCTATGCGCAAGAAACTTCCGTCGGGGACGTCATTCGTGATTTGCGCGACAATGCCGAGCGATACAGTGACTTTGGCGTTCAGTATGCCTACGTCAACAGTGAGCGCGGTACCCTGGTTGGCGTGGTGCGCCTGCGAGATCTCATCCTTGCCCCGGCAAAAATGACCTTGGGGTCACTGATGATAGTAAACCCCCTATACGTGCTCGCCGACACCTCACTGGAGGATCTGGAGCAGTTTTTTGACCGCTACCCTTTCTATAGCGTTCCGGTGACCGATGAAGCCCAGCAAATGTTAGGCGTCGTGCGCCGGGCAGAAGCCGAAGAAGCCTTGAGTGAAAACATTGAAAAGAGCTTCATGCGTTTTGGCGGCATCATCGGCGGTGAGGAACTCCGAAGCATGCCCACGCAGGAAAGGGTGACCCGACGTATGGTCTGGCTGGGCATCAACCTCCCCCTGAGCATGCTTGCCGCTGCGGTCATTCCCATCTTTGAAGAGACCATCGTTGATTTCCCCGTGCTCCTCTTCTTCATCCCGATTATTGGCAACCTCTGCGGCTGCAGTGGAAATCAAGCCGTCGCAGTCAGTATTCGGGAATTGACCCTCGGACTCATCAATCCGAGCGATATGATACGGGTCCTACGCAAAGAACTGCAGGTGGGATTCATCAACGGTTTCATGCTGGGCAGCGTGGTCATTATTGTCGCCTTCTCCCTCGACCGTATCCAGGGCTACCAGGTGCCCTACCTCGCACTGTTCATCGGCCTGGCATTCTTTATAAACACCATGGTGGCCGTTTGCCTGGGCGGTGTGATCCCCCTGATTCTAAAACGCTTTAAGGCCGACCCGGCATTGGGGGCCCCTCCCATTCAAACGACCCTCACGGATATGGTTGGACTGTTCATTATGTTTGCCCTCGCGGCAATCGCCATGCACTTTGGCTTCCTGGAGGCCCCGCCATCATGAGTGAGGCCCTGGTGCACGAAGATATCGTCCTGGAAAATATCCCGCCATCAGCCCAGTGGAACGCCGTGGCACAGCAACGTCTAAACGGCCCGACTGGCCTCTGGCTTGTTGTTGCCCCCCACGACAAACACCCTGTCATGTCGGGTGGGGAGGGGCTGCGCGTGACCCACATTGTGCCCGAGATGACCGACGACGCCCGCCGGAATACCGCCCAGTCACTTCGTTCCCGTGAGGTGGATGTCTTGTTTGTAACCACGGAGCGCTTCGCGCAAGAAAAGTTCCTTGGCTTCCTCGCAGAGTTGGCACCCACTAAGATCGTGGTGGCCAGTGCGGAAGGATGTGTGGCCTCGGCGCGGGAAACGCGTTCCACCTTTGCCCCCCTCGGTGTGCTTCGCGACTACTTGCAGTCGACTCCGAAACTGGTGCTCACCGAAAGCAGCGGTGACGTGCGAAAGCTGACGGCCTTTTTAGGTTTAAATTGTCGGTCCGTGGATAAGAGTCCTCCTGAAAAAAAGACCCATTGTCGGGAAGAATCCAAAGGAGCGCCCGTCAACCCCGCGTGGACCCAGGCGTTTCGGTGTTTTGCCGACGGCATGCCACTCGCTGAAGTGGCTCAGACCTTACAGCTGGATGAAGAATGGTGTCTGGACGCCCTGCTCGGCTACATTGAATCTGAACGAAGAACCAATCCCTTTCCCTGGGTATCTCAACCGGACTATCTGGTGGTTGCCATGGCAGCCGGTCAGGCTGAAACCACGGACTCCGCGATTCTGCTTCCCATTCTTGCGGACCGCGTGGCACCGGAAGCCGCCCGAATCGCCTTGGCCTCATTGCGAAACCGTTCGCTCGACCGGCCTCGTCCATGAGTAGGGGGCCCGGCCCGCGCTGCTGCACGATGCCTGCCTGCCGCTCGGGTCTAAAACAGCCTTTTTTTTGGCTAGGAGTCGGCACGGGATTAGTGGCGCTTGCCGGAATCTTCTATCGCCTGGGATTGGGGCGCTTATCGGCCTTTTACTATCAATGCGTCCTCCTGACCATTTGGCTGGTCATCGGGGCAGCGCTCTGCGTCGTGATCGCAGCCCATTTCCATGCCCACAAGACGGGGTGTACGACTCGGATCGTGCGCGCCAGTGGCCCTTTGGTGTTCTTGATGGTTTTCCTAGGCTTCTACGGCATCGCCCAAGGCGTATACTGGTATGTGAACACAACCCGGGCAACTCATATCCACCGAGAAGGAACCCACAGCACGGGGGAGAGTTATTCCTTTGACCGGGTACTGGGCTATGGGCCCAAGCCCAATTTCGTCGGAGAGGCCCGATTGGTGGTAGATGGAGCAACCGTATATGACTACGTCTACACGACCGATGCACAGCGGCGACGCATCGTGCCCGCCAGCCCGGCGTCGGGGGGGCCCTACGCACGCGCACTGCTGTTGTTCGGAGGGTCTTATGCCTTCGGCGAGGGGGTAGACGACCACCAAACCCTGGCCCACGAGCTGGCGAAACGGCTCCCCGACACGCGCGTCTATAATTATGCGTTCAGTGGCTATGGGCCGGGACAAATGCTGGCCCGGCTGGAATCCTATGATTTGCGCGCCGAGGTAGCCGAGGAGGAGGTCGCGGCCCTCTATGTTTTCATTCCCAATCACGTACGCCGCGTAAATGGCTCGTACTCGGTCATCAATTGGTCACGCCACTCGCCCTATTACCGAATCGATGCAAGCGGCCAGGCGGAGCGTCTGGGTTCTTTCCAAGGGGAGCGCCAAATTCTGACCCGCTGGTATGATTTTCTACGGGGCGATCAGGTATTTCAGTACTTTCAAGTAGATTTCCCTCCCGTGCTGGCGGACCGGCATTTCCGCCTGACCACGGCAATCATCGACGCTTCGCGAAATCGCTTTGGCGAAGTATTCCAGACCCCTGCCTTTACGGTGATACTTTACCCCCAACGGCCTCAAGATGAATTCTCCAACGACAAGCTGACCCCCTACCTGAAGAAGGCCGGTTTATCGGTACTCGACTACACCCACCTCTTTCCGCCCGATTTGTCGGGCGTCGATTTTTCGCCCCACGACGCCCACCCGACCGCCAAAGCCTATGCGCTGCTGGCAGAAGCGATCGCCGATGAGGCCCTTTTCGAGCCCCCCTCGGCCAACCCGTAAAATCCCAATCGTCTTGACTTCAAAGCCTACTGATTGGTAGAGTCACTCTCCTTTATGCAAGCAGGAATCGGGGAACGATGAGGAGCTTTTTCATGATTCAAGAAACCCTTGCGCGCGTCGTACGTGGTGAACATCTGAGTCGTGAAGACGCGGCCGAGACCATGCGTACCCTCATGTCCGGCGAAGCGACGCCCAGTCAGATTGGTGCCCTTCTTACGGCCCTGGCCATGAAAGGGGAGACCGTTGAAGAAATCACGGGTTTCGCCGAAACCATGCGCGCCATGTCTACTAAAATCCCCACCACGGTTGCCGGCACGGTAGATACCTGCGGTACCGGTGGCGACAAGTCGGGTACCTTCAATATTTCCACGACCGCCGCCTTCATCGTGGCGGGCGCGGGCGTACCGGTGGCAAAGCATGGTAATCGCAGTGCGTCCAGTCTTTGTGGTAGTGCCGATGTACTCGAAGCCCTCGGCGTCAACCTTGATCTGACACCAGAGCGCGTGGGTCAGTGCGTGGACGAAATCGGCATTGGATTTCTCTTTGCACGGAACCTCCATAGCGCCATGAAGCACGTAGGACCGACCCGCGCCGAATTGCGTCTGCGCACCGTCTTCAACATTCTTGGTCCCCTGACCAACCCGGCGGGGGCCGCAGGGCAGGTCATGGGCGTCTTTGACAAAAACCTGATTGCCCCCTTGGCCGAGGTACTTCTCGGCCTTGGCAGCCGTCACGTCTTTATCGTGGCGGGCGCGGATGGCCTCGACGAACTTACCCTGACCGGGCCCAGCTATGTGGCCGAGGGCAAGGACGGAAAAGTAAGTACCTACGAAGTGACTCCCGAAGAGTTCGGTTTTTCCCGGGCTTCGGTGGAGGATTTGAAGGGTGGCGACGCAACCGTCAACGCCGACATTCTAACCCGCATCCTCTCCGGAGAATCGGGTCCGACCCGTGATATCGTGGTCTTCAATGCCGCTCCGGCATTGGTGGCAGGAGGCGCGGCGCCCGACATTGCTGCAGGCATTGAAAAAGCACAGGCCGCCATCGATTCCGGGGCGGCATTAGACAAGTTAAAACGATTGATTCAGAGCTCTCATGATTCTTGACCCCATCTTAGAAAACAAGCACCTCGAAGTTGCCGCGGCAAAAGAACGCCAGACCGTTCGCGAACTTGAGGAAAAAATCTCGCTCATCCGCAAACCACGGGACTTTCGTGCCGCCTTGCGAGAAGAGGGCATCAGTCTCATTACGGAAATCAAGCGGGCGTCCCCTTCAAAGGGAGCTATACTCCCCGACGTGGACGCCGTGGAAATTGCGGCCCTCTATGAACAGACCGGTGCCCGGGCTCTTTCTATTCTCACGGATGAGAAGTACTTCAGCGGCAAGCTGGAAGACCTCACCAATGTCCATCGCCACGTCAGCATTCCCTGCTTGCGCAAGGAGTTCATTGTTGATGAGTACCAGATTTATGAAGCCCGTGCCGCCTCGGCCGACGCCATCCTGCTCATAGTGCGCTGTCTTTCCGACGAACAATTGAAGGATTATTATCAGTTGGCCCGGAAACTCGAGATGGAAGTGTTGGTGGAAACCCACACCGCCGAAGAGATTGAGCGGGCCCTGAAAGCCGGTGCGCATATCATCGGTATTAATAACCGCGACC
>JAUIMA010000513.1 GCA_030432675.1 Candidatus Hydrogenedentota bacterium
GCGGCGATAGCGCAGCAAATCAGCGTAGAGGCCCTCGCAGCTCCGTGCGATACCGTAAGCTTCTGCCTCTCAAAAGGTCTTGGCGCGCCGGTGGGCTCCCTGTTAGCAGGCAATGCCGAGACCATTCACGCCGGGCGGCGCGTTCGGAAACAACTCGGTGGTGGTATGCGACAGGCGGGCGTTCTGGCAGCGGCAGGTCACTATGCCTTGACCCATCACATCGACGCATTGCACGAAGACCACCGACGAGCCCGAATATTCCGCACGCACCTGGAAGAACGTGGCGTGCCGTTCTTATGTCCTTCCCCTACCAACATCCTTTTTCTCTTCGCAGAGAAGGCGGAGGAGGCGGTTGCTCGACTGGGCGAGGCCGGCGTCGCCTGCCTGGCGACGGGGCCCCAGGCAATTCGGGTTGTGTTCCATCGGGACATCACCGACGAAGACCTCGAGTCCGCCCTCACCACCTTTGAATCGGTACTCGTGCCCTGATCGCTTACTCCGCGACTACCGTCGCCGGAGCCATATCAATTCGCAGCGCGACGGTCAAGAGTCCGTCTGTGTAGCTCAATTGGGTATCGACTTCAGAAATTTGCTCCGACGCGCCCTGTGCCGCCTGCAACATGGACTCCAGGGAGCCCGCCGTATGGCCTGGCAGTAATCCTTCGGACGCGTAGAGCAACAGGCCATCATGAAACGACGTCAGCAATTCGCTGGGTCGAAGTCGTAAATACAGATGTCCGGCATGGTCTAACGTGCTTTCTGGCTGCCTGCTGGACGCCAGAAGCATCGCGTGAGCAGGGTGAAGCGTCACGTGGGCCCGCCCTGATTGCGCATACACACTGGGCTCTACTCCATCCCCCCACCCCAGGGGGAAGTGGGTAATTTCATTCCCCTCGCGGGTATACGGAATGCCACTTTGAGGAAGCACGTCCGGTGTAAGTTCGACGGGCACTTCGGATAGGGCCTGCTGGCCCGCGCCCGTCGGTTTAAAGGCAAGGTCGAACACGGGCAACGGCAGGACACCATTCAGGTCTACGCCCTCGGCACTCAGGCGGAATCCAGTACCTAGATTACCTGCCAATTCCTCCAGCAATGGAACAAAGGCACTTCGCTCGGCATCACTAAGCTGGTCCAGTATTCCCCAGCCCGCGGCGGAATCGGTCATGCTTCCACCTGCCAGCCCGTCCACCGTGCGCCACACTTCCGCCAGGGGCACACCAAACTCCCCTGTCAACAGGAAGCCTCCTCCGTCGGGCACCGGAATTGACGTAGCGGGACTGCCCAGACGCAGACCATCCAGAGGACCGCGCCACGCCGTTTTTAGCAGGCTTTCACTGCGGAATACAATCGACTCGGTGGTGACATCAAGACGGCAATCAAGACGCTCGACGTAGCGACCCATACCATCTTCTCCAGAGAAGACAACGCGCCCCCGCAAGTCTTCGGAGCCGTCCATACCAGCCGTTTCCAGGGAGGCCAGGGCATCGTCTTCCCGAAGGGTGAGGGCCCGGATGATGGCGTCCCGAGCAGGACTGAAAATCAGTGTCCGGCCTCGCACTGCGTAGTAAAAATCCACTCCCTTGAGCTTTCTCAGACGCAGCCCGCCCGCGAACTCGTCTTCAATTCCATCGACGAAACGATGATAGCGTTCCAACAGACAGCCCACACGGCTCATCCGGGTCACGACCAGCAGGTCCGAAAATCGGGTCAAATCCGTACCGGAGACATAGCAGGCATCGGATACGAGATTGTTGAGCACCCAATCGGGATAGCCGAAACTGGTCCCTATCCATTCGGGAATGGATTCGTATTGCCCGGGAACCAACCCCGTATCCCAGATGGCCGACTGGGCCACTTCCTGGCGGGTGGTCAGCAGATCCGGCACCTGGAAATGGAAACTCTGGTTCTGTGGGATCACGCGCTCCACCGGGCAATTGTCCCGTGTCGTCCAAACCAACCAAACGAATGCCATAATCATAAGCAGGAACACGATGGAGCGGATAAAGCCTCTCGGACGGGATGGTCCGTCGTAACTTGCGCCGCGGGGGGGCCGGTAGCTTCGGATCGCCTCACTCATGGGTACTGCCTCGTTTCACCATATAAGTTTCAAAAGCCCCCGCCAGATGGCCTTCGCCAGCGAGGGACGCCTGAATCGACTGACGCCCCGGGACGATTACCACACTGAAACGTGTATCCCGGTTCCAAACATGATAGCGCTCCGAATCTTCCGGATCCCCGGTGACCAGACTCCGCGCCATTTCGTCGGTATCGACGATCCGCTCACCGCCAAGAAGGTCGGTCACGAAATGATAACGTTCCCGGGTCGCATCATTGGCACCTTCGCGGGATGCGTCCACACCTAAGAGCATACCGTCGGACTCGGTCCGCACCGTAAGGCCACTCCCGAGCGCAATGACGGCTGTTTTCCAGCCCTCGGCCGTCGCGCCGGAAATCAAGACACGACCACTCCGGGCGCCGCTACGTTCCCGCAAGAGGGCCACGGCACCATCAAAGTCTCGCGCCTCCCGGAGAATTTCACCGAGAACCAGGGAAACGGGAAGCCCCGCTCCTGTTGTTTCATCGGGTATCCCCAGTTCCAGCAGGGCAACGGTCACACCCGCCTCATTGACGCCAACATGGGTGCCCAGATGCCAACCAAAGCCAACCTCTACATAGCCCAGCCCCTTCTCCGGCTTCACCGTCGACACGACGGGTTCCTCTTCCGTGGGCCAGTCCAGATTAAAACCGATGATGGTTCCATCAGCACCGGCGCGGTCACCGAGCACCGCCACCATGGTTCCCAAGGGTGCCTGAAACCACTTTGACTCTTCCCCTTGGCGACGCAAGACATGGGCATTCTGCGTCAACCATACCGCATCAAACGGCATGGAAGCGCCGTCGGCCATACCTTCCAGGGCGGCCAGCGTATCGCCTTGTGCGTTTTGCAACCAAGGCCGAATACCACTCGCCAGCGCGGGCAGGGCAATAGGTGTCGCATCCAGGAATGGGGGCCAGTGAGACCACAGAGGGTCCTGTGGGAGCATTTCGTTGGCCCGTATCGCCGCCCGCACCGCCTTCTCATAGCGTGCGTCGAGCGCGGCACCGAATGCTCGCCCTTGTTGTAGTCCCCGCTCATAACCCGAACCATTCAATGTGATCGCGGTTTCCGATCCCCGGGGGTTATCCTGTCTTTCTGGCGGGGGATTGGTCGCCTGTTCTCCCTGAATCAAGGCGGCCAGGTTTGCTTCGAGCCATGCTGTCATGTCCGGGCCGTAATGATGGCGTTGTGCCTCCGGGGTCCCTTGGAAAAATTCGTTTCGACTGACCACGTTCATCACGTCATCGTTGGAGGCGGCCACCACGAAGGTCGTATCAAAACCCAATTGATTCGCGTGCCGACTCAGGGCCCGTCCGACTTCCACACTGGGAATCGCCGGCAGGAACAGCAACAGAAGCTCATCCAGCTTCACCGCCTGAAGGATTGTCGTCTCTGGCACGAAAGCGCCAGCCACTGTTTCGGGCAATGTAACTTCCGCGTAAAAACTGGATACTTTCGTATCCCGGAAAGACATGCGGTTCGCAACCTCTTTTGTTCGTACGGCAAGGAGACGGCCAACCGACTCTATGGCGGCCCATCCGGTGGTCCCTTCCGGATTAATTGAATTCTGACCTCCCAACGCGCCCGGCAGGAACATGGCGACACAGCCGGGGTCAGACAATTCTTCCAGTTGGGTGTAGTAGGCCCCCGGATAGTCGGCGGAAAAGTAATAGCGGTGCGACGCCGGAACCAGGCGGGGCATGGCGGAGAAGCTGGTCAGGATAGCGAGCGCCTGGCCATCCGCATTGTCCACCCGAACGACACCGATCTGCTCGTCGATGGGCCCCTCGGGGTCATTGGCATTGACCGACAGTACCTGCTGGCGGGCTGTGCCGTAGCCGAGGGTCGCACGTTGCGCAGACTCCCGGGCGCCCCGCATGCCATCCACGATGACCATCGCGACTGATTCCAGCAGCTCAGGCTGAAATCGGCCATTGGCCCACCGGCGTGCGACATCGGACTCCAGACCACCTGGCCCGTTTCCGGTGTGGGTCGCAGTGAGCACAATCTGATCCCCCGACACCATCGATTCCGAAAGGTCGAGCACCCTCCCGCGCAGTGCCCGGGGGATGTGGTGCAGGTCCACGGTGACCAGATAAATCTGATTTTCGCCGTCATTCAAAAACAAAACTCGGGCCCACAGGGGATCATGCTCCCCGAGCGCCGCCACACCTTGCCGGTCTGCATCGCCCGCGAGAGGAGTCCCGGCGGGTATCACCATTCGAACTTTGGCCACCCCGGCCTCCAAAGCGCGGGCGGTTGCTCCTGTCAACAACAGGGATAGCGCGAGGGCAAGTTGCCCCAGATGTATCAATCGTTTGTAGGTCATAATCATTCCTGTTGGCCTTGGAAAGGTCCGCAGTCTACCACGTTTTCACTGAGTGTATAAATGCGCAGGGTGCCCGAAAGGTTTCGCCCCCGTCCCCTGCGGTGGTATGATGTAAGCCTCAGCATACCCATCTTTTTAAGAACAGCTTCCCGATAGGAGATGCATTACCCTATGCCAAAGGTATTGGTTCCCCTGGCCCCCGAA
>JAUIMA010000514.1 GCA_030432675.1 Candidatus Hydrogenedentota bacterium
TGGCGCGGGCAGTTCCTCGACCTTTACGGCGGGTTCAGCGGGGGGCTCCGGTTTCGTCGTCGCTTTCGGGGTCTGCTCGGCTTTTACCGTAAGCGGCGCCTCGGGCACCAGCAAGCCACCTGCCGGTACGGAGCGCAGGGAAACCTCGCCGTTCTCGATGATACGAGTCTCGGCGGGAATCTTCATCTGGGTCCGTGTCTGGGCCTCATGCTGGTTGGTGGTGTAGTTCGAAAACTCCGTCACCATGCGCGCATTGTCATCCAACGTAATGTGCACGCGGTAAGGCAGAAAGTCGGCCTCACGGAGGTAGATACTCACTTCCTGGAAGGGCGCGTTGTCCATGTTTTCCTTGAAGGGACGGATAATAATGCCCTGATCACCTTGGTCGTTCTGCACGGTAAAGAGACGCACATCATAGGCCTCACGCATCGCCGCCGCATCGCCATCAAAGCCCAGGAAAAAGATGCTCGACTCGGGACTATCGTCGATGTCGTAAATTTGGAGCTGCTCTTCGAGGGGGTCATATTCGTAGACCCGCCGGTCGTCGACCATCAGGGTGGGCTCGTCGTTTTCAAAGCGAAAGATAATGCGACGGGGCTGGCCATACAGCACCTTGCCCTTGCGCAAAGTCACCTCGCCAAACTCAAAGGTCCGCTCTTCTACGTCGGCCTCCAGCACCTGGATGCCCGCCCGCTTCTCGGCGAATACCTTGAAAAAAGCATCAAAATCGTCCGGTGCCGCCAAGGCACCCGCAAGGAATAACAGGATAGCGCCACTCATTGTTTATACTCCTTCTTCCGTGGGTCCACCGACATCGGTGGGCGCGTCTGCCTCTGCGTCGTAGCGCGCTCCGCCCGGAACAAACTGCACCGAATCGCCGTGGTCCCCGTCTTCCAGGAGGGCCCGATGAATATCAAGCACGGCCCGCAGATCGGCCTTGAGACGGCCGCGCTCGGCACGGAGCCCGGCGATTTCTTCGCGCAGGGCCTCTGGAATGGCCGCGCCCTTGGCTTCGGCGGTGCGACGCGCCACCTCGGCCTCTTCACGAATCAACTCGGCTTCCTTCCGCGCCTGGGCCAGGGTCGTTTCACTCAATTGCTGCGCGCCTGCCAGGGCCTCGGTCAGGGCCTTTTCCATATCGCGGTAGGTCTCGTTTTCAGCGCGGAGTTCTTCGTTCCGCTTCCGCAGCTCCGACACTTCGCGCTCGAGGGCTTCATAGGCGTCGGCCACGCGAGCCAGGAAGCCCGTAACCCGTTCTTTGTCGAAGCCCCGAAAGGCGGTCTTAAAGTCCGCACTGTAAAGATCGCTGACGGTCAGGCTCGGCGCATCACCCAGCACTTCGTCCATTACCTTATTCTTTTCCATGGGGGATTCCATTCACAGCCACGGGGGCCGCACGGTTGGGTGCGCCACCGCACCAGACGAATTGCGATAGTCTTCATTCACCCCTGGGCACCCAATTCTTTGCCGCGTTGCACCGCCGCATCCACCGCCGCCGATACGACCCGGGGCAATCCCTCGGCCTCGAAAGCGGCCAGCGCGGCCGCCGTGGTGCCCCCGGGAGAGGTCACTTTCGCACGCAATGTCGCCGCATCATCGGGGGATTCCATGAGGAGTTTTCCGGCGCCATAGAGGGTCTGTCCGGCGAGCTTTTCCGCCACACCGCGCTCCAGGCCCTGGGCCACGGCCGCCTCGACAAGGCACTCCACCATGCGGAAGAAATAGGCGGGACCACTCCCGCTGAGCGCCGTGACGGCGTCCATGTCTTTTTCGGCCACTTCTTCGGCCACCCCGATGGAGGCAAAGAGGGTGTGGGCCAGCGCCCGGTCTTCCGGGCCACAGGCGTCACTCGCGGCAATGCCTGCGGCACCGGCGTGCACCAGGTAGGGCGTGTTGGGCATGACCCGAATGACCCGGGCCTCCGCCCCCAGACGGGCCTGGATAAAATCGATGGTAATCCCCGCGGCGATAGAAATCACCAGCGCGCCGGGTTTCAGGTCCGCCTTAATCTCGGCCAGGGCGGCATCCATAATTTGAGGCTTCACCGCCAGCACCAGCACGTCGCTCTCGGCCGCCAAATCGATGGCCGAGCTGGCGGCACGCACGTCGGAAGACGCCGCCGCCGCAATGCGCTCGGGAGAAGGGTCAAAAATGAGCACCTTGTCCCGCGCGACCACGCCCAGCTCAAGGAGGCCCTCCAGAATCGCCGCCCCCATGTTGCCATAGCCCAGAAAACCCAACGTCTTTTCCATCACGAACTTTGCTCTCCTGTTGCCACGGGGGCGCTCATCGCCTCTTCGCAGACCACCAGCGTATCGTCTACCACCGGCAAATCGCGGACCATGGCCACTTCATCGCAGCCGGGAAACAACCGGCAGCGCATACAATCCTTAAACACCTTGTAGGGCAATTCCATCTTGTCCACTTCGTGGAACTGGCTCTTCACGAAAAATCCGGGTACCCGTGTGAGGGCGTAGACCCGGGCGATATTCAGCCGTTTCGCCTCGCCCAGCACCGCCTCCACCAGCTGCTCGCCAATGCCCTGGCCCCGCTTGGATTCATGGACCACCAGGGAGCGCACCTCCGCGAGGTCGACCATATCGATGTGAAGGGCTACACAGCCCCCCAGGCCCGACTCGTCGATATACACATAGAAATCCCGGACGTTCTCATAAAGTTCCGGCAATTCACGGGGGAGCACACTGCCCTGCGCGACAGCTTCGTCGAGAAGGGCCTTAATGGCGACCACTTCGGTCAATTTGGGTTTACGCACCATGGACGCCTGCGGCCCTTGTTCATGCTTCCGGCTGAATCGACCCCACCGAAATGGCGGGGACCCCAGTGTAGCATAGGAGACAAAATCCCGGCGAATTGGCGGTCAACCGCGCACGACCCACCGCACACAACCGACTCCACAGAGGCGAGCAAAGATGGCAAAGACGACAGCGATGGCGCAGGCGATAGAGACGACAGGGACGACAGGGACGGCAGGAAGGAGAGCAAAAACAACGGAAAAAATTGGGCGTGTCCAACAGGGGGTTGCCTTGGGCTGGGAAACTGGAGTGCCCCTTCGGGACGGAGGGGCCGTTGAAGGTGTCTAAAACGGAAACAGCGCAGCCCACTTAAGTGGACCGCGCTGCCAAACCCCTCGCCAAAACCCGACGCTACGGGCCATCTACGACCCCAGTCGGTCAATTCTCAATTCTAAATTCACTATTCACTATTCACTATTCACTATTCACTATTCACCCTTCACCCTTCACCCTTCACTATTCTAAATTCATTCTTCGGCCCGAAGGGCCCCCACAGTTCAAGAGCCCGGAAAGGAAACTCGGAAACATTGGACGTGTCTAACAGGGGGTTGCCTTGGGCTGGAAAACTGCAGTGCCCCTTCGGGACGGAGGGGCCGTTGAAGGTGTCTAAAACGGAAACAGCGCAGCCCACTTAAGTGGACCGCGCTGCCAAACCCCTCGCCAAAACCCGACGCTACGGGCCATCTACGACCCCAGTCGGTCAATTCTCAATTCAAAATTCTAAATTCACTATTCACTATTCACCCTTCACCCTTCAAACTTCACCCTTCACCCTTCACCCTTCTCTTCCTCAGGGCCAGACCCGCCACGCCCATCAACAGCACCACCGCCGACGCCGGTTCCGGCACCGGGGCCGCATGCAGGAACTCATCCGGCGACAGCGCCACATTAGAAATACGCACCTCATCAATCATACCGTTGAAAGGACCGACATAGTCGGTGGCCGGATAGCCGCCGATTGAGACGCCCGCATTGAGGCTCGGGTCAAGTACGGCAAAGGCGCGAATATTCGTAAATTTCGAATCCACCAAAACGCCGTCCATATACAACGACATGGCACCCGTGGCATCGTCCAACACGCCCGCAATATGGACCCACTGATTCAACGGAGGAAGTTCGGTGGATACCGCCGCACCACTATTGTCCGCCGCACTGACCAAATACTGCAATCGGCCGTTCGTGATGTGCATCACATACGGATCGTATCCGATTCTCGAATCCCCCCGAAACAAGAGCTCCGCATTGTGGCTCCCCCTGGGCAGGGCCGCCATATTGATATACATTTCCAATGTCATGCTGCCCGTAAGCTGGAAGAGCGGATCGTCTGCGATAGACACCCGGGTCGTGTTCGCACCGTTAAAGTTCATCGCAAGATTGTTGCTGTCCCCCGTTTGCGGCAAAACACTGTTCGGCGTATTCCCTGTGAAGCTCAGCCCGCTGGACGGTGTCCCATGCAGCCCATTGCCCGAACTGTCCTGGATAGACGTGGTAGGGCCGTTGCCAGCGACACCCTCCTCAAAGCGCCAATGCGCAATGGTCGTGGCACTGGCGTGGGTGGCAAAAAAGGCCAGGGAAAGGCCCACGACGGCGGAATGGATCTGATACTTAAATGGCTTAAATTTCATACGCTGATTCTCCAATTCGATGATGTGTTGCAAGTAGACAACAGGCACGCCCTGATGCTTGGAGAATCATGGCATGGGGTCGTTTCAGAAGGCGGAATGGTAATGCCAATCTGACGTACCGCCAAATGAGAGGTTCTCACTCGTCATTTTATGCGCCTTACACTCCGCGCACAGAATTTACTCAGA
>JAUIMA010000515.1 GCA_030432675.1 Candidatus Hydrogenedentota bacterium
GTCACACCCCCGGGGCGTGATTAATCATGGAGGTCACTATCGGGATTGGACCGCAAAAAACCCGCCGGGAGCCGGCGGGTTGATCAAACGTTAAGCGGAGCTTGGTGGACCTAACTCAGGCCCAGCCACGCCCCCAGGGGGCCTTGATAGAACCCCAAGAAAACCGAGGCCAACGCGGCGGTGGCCAGCAGGATGCCCGCCGGGGCGCTGACTTCCTGGCGCGGCGGATCCGGGATCGGATCGTCGCCTTCGAATACCGGCGGACGCCATTGCGGGAAGAAGGCCGCCTTGATCCACCCGCGTACACTTTCTCCAAAGTCTTGCAGCAGTTGTAATAACCACGGGAGTTCCGCATCAGGACGATCTGCCCGAGGCATACGCCACGTGTAACGCCGCTCCGCGAGTTCCTCATCGAGGGCTTGCTCCAGCGGGGCGACCTGGGCCGAATCGACCGGTACATCCGCTGCCGCAGGCAGGGCGATGGCGGTCGTAGTCAGCACGAGCAAGAGGGGTGCGATCCGGCTGATCCGTCGCAGGGCCACCCGCAGATCCGCTCCGGTGTGCAGCGAAGTGCCTTCATGGCAGCGGATGGCGTAGGCCGCCTTCAAAACGGGGTCAAGCAGTAAATAGGTGATGCCGCACACCAGCGAAATGAAAAAATCATTGTCCAGTAGCGCCCCTGGATTGCGCGCAAAAAGGGTGTCTGCTCCCGTGACCACGTGGGCCATTTCCAGGATAAAGTAGATGCCGATCCCCACATTCGCCACGGTGAACACCGCAAACGGAGAAGTAGGAATCGCCGCTGCGAGGAGAAGGAAGGCATATACGCCACCGAGCGAAACGAAAAACTCATCTTCGACACTGTTTAAGAGGGGCATGGTCCCAATCAGAATGCCCGCGCCCAGGCAAATCATGAAGGGACTGCAGAGCCAGAGCAAGAAATGGTTCTGTTTGGGCCACAGGCGGGCCTGAGAAAAAGCGTCTTCCGCGAGCTTCCGGGTCGATTGGGTATTGCAATCGTCCAGCACCGACATATTTTGATACATGGACGCCACAAACCCCATGGGAATGACGGTGATGAATGCGACGGGGTAGACTACCATGAAGGTCCCATGGAGCAAGCCTTGGCGGCAGAAGGTGGTCATGAAAGCGCGTACCTGCCACGGCGACGGGGGCTCATCCCGCAATGTGTTGGCCAGATGTTGGCCGAAACGAGCTTGCAGCGTTTTCATCCACATAAAGAGGATGGCCAGACCCAGCGCACCTGTCCCATGGTAAAGATGGGCGTAGCCGCTGTGGAGCATGGTGCCTACATAAGCGACCAGTCCCAGGACAAAGGGTACGGAGCCAATGCAGTAGAGGCTCATACTGTGCAATCCGCTGCGAAACAGCAGTTGGACGGCCTCTTCGGCAAGGAGGAAGGCGGACGCCTGATTCTTCGGGCGTTTCGAACTACTCACCGTTGCGAACTCCCTGCCGGGGCAGCGCGGAGGAACTCGAGGTCCTCACGATCTCCCTCTCCGTCTTCCTCAATTTCGGTCTGGATGCGTTCGAGCAAGGTGTCTCGGTTTTCGTGGTAGGTGGAAGGCACCATGAGCAGGCCGTGGCCCATGGTATAAAATCCAAGCCAGAGCAGGATAAGGGCCCCAAAAAACTGGATTAAGCCCCGGAGTGGAATTCGCCGCGTGGTGGTGTCCGAATCACCAATATGGGCGGCTATACACGAGGCGCACAAAAGCCGATGTTCGTGTTCGGTAACACATTCCCGACAGTAATGGCGTTTACACTCGGGGCATCGGGCCACCGCCTCACGTGCGCCATGATTGAAACACTTCGTATGTGTAAGGGAACTCACTACGAAAACTTTCCCGGCCCTGCGGGCTCCTGTTGCCATCCAGTATACGGAATACCCGTCAACGCGTTCGGTTATTCGGGGTGGCGGGATTGGCTATACAGTAACGATCCCGACGTGGTGACGGCAAGTTACATGAATAGGGTGAAAAGCCCGGGCAGGTTTCATCCATCATTCCCCCAGCCCCCAAGGCTTACTTGTTCTTCTTGCCAAAGCGCTCCTGCACCACCATGCGGCGACCCGCGTCGGTTTTGGTGGCGGGACGGGGCGTCAGATCCACGTCCCGGAGGGTCTTCCGAGAAGCCCGTTTCTTGGATACGGCAGCCTGAACGTCATGCATGTCGCTTTCTTCTTTCGAACGAATGCGTTGGCGCATTTCCAGCATCGCGTGGGCACAATCCCGATCCAGGGCAATCAGGCACCGTTCACACAGGCGCTTTGTGGCGCTGATGGCCGGTGCACCACAGCGTCCACAGGTGGCCGCGTCGTCACTTTCGACATTATCGATTCGGCCTTCCCGCAGCATGCGATAGACACACTCAAGCGGCACCTCGGCTTCCGAGGCCACTTCCTGGGCAGTGATCCCCCTGTTTCGCGAGATAACATCGTGAATTTTATTAAAATCCGCGTCTTCATCGGGCTGGCAGGAATCACACACCTCTGAGCGTATCTTGCTGAAGAGCTTGGTACACCGGACGCACTTTGCCAGTTTGAATTCCACGTGTTATCTCCTGCGTTATCAATGACAGTATACCATCAAAGACGTGCCCCGAAAAGCCAGACTAGCGTCGTTGGTGTTCCACAACCTTCCGAACCGCGGTCGCAACCTCATAGACATTGCGATCCGTCAATTGCGGATGGAGCGGAAGAGAAAGGATGCGGCGGGACGCATCCGTTGCAACCGGAAAGTCCGTTTCGCGATACCCCAGTTCCCCTTGGTAGTAGTGGTGGAGGTGTAAGCCGTAAAAATGAACGCCCGTACCGATATTCTCCTGGCGCAGGGCATGGGCAAACTCGTCCCGGGTGCACCGGAGCCCCTCCGGATTCAATCTGATCATGTAGAGGTGCCACGCGTGGGTGATGCCCGGACGTAGTGACGGTAGCGTAATCTCTGGTATGTCTGCAAGTACTTCTTGATACATCCGGGCCACCCGTTGCCGCGACGCGCTGAAATGGGCCAGTTTCTTGAGTTGCTCCACCCCCATGGCCGCACTGACATTGCCGATCAGATATTTGAAACCGGGTTCATGCACTTCCAGGGGACGGGCCAGGGCACTGCGACCATAGCGGTCCCACGCGGTCTGCTGCATGCCATTGGTGGCCAAACGACGGATGTGCTCCGCACGCTCGGGGTCCCGCAGTGCGACCATGCCGCCCTCAATCGTGGTGATGTTCTTAATCGAGTAGAAACTGAAACAGGCATAGTCACTGTCGCCACCGATAGGCGTATCCTCATACCGGGCTCCCAGCGCGTGGGCGGCGTCCTCTATCAAGGCAACCCCATGCTTTTGGGCCACGGCGCGAAGGGCGGTCATGTCGCAGGGGTGGCCTGCCAGATGTACCGGGATGATGGCCCGGGTCCGTTCCGTAATGGCCGCTTCCACTTGGGCGGGGTCGAGATTCAGCGTATCTGGCTCTACATCCACAAAGACTACCCGCGCACCCATGTTCACCAGGGTGTTGCCCGTAGAGGCCCACGTAATAGGGGTGGAAATGACTTCGTCGCCCGGTTTTACACCACAATCCGCCAGGCACAGGTGGATGGCGGCCGTGCATGAATTTACCGCCACGGTATGGCGTGCACCCACGGCTTCGGAAAAGGCCTGCTCAAAAGCCGCTATCTGATGACCGGAAGTGAGCCAACCAGACCGTAGAATCTCGACGACGGCTTCCTCTTCTTCCGGCCCCAGACTGGGCCGACTCAGCGGCACGAAACGGGCCGCCACCGGATCGCCCCCTTCTGATACGGGCGTTTCTCGCAGGCGACGCATACGTTCGGCGTTGAAAAAGGCTTCGGAAAAGGGAGGCAGCGTCAAGGTGTCCACGTACTCGGCCAACTCCTGGAGTCCTGTGGCCAGATCACGGGATTTTTCGAGGGCAAGCGTCTGTTCTATACGTTCAAAATTCACCCGAAAGTCACGCAGATCGGCATCGTCCGTGGCATATTCCACACGGACATTACCGAGCGTCGCGGCTACGTTTTCCGCCAGGGCACCGATTTGAAGATTCAGGCTGTTAAAACCGAGGTTATAGATGGACTCGGTCAGGTCAGGAGCATGGACCAGATCGGCGTAGGCTTGTGCCGCATCGCGTACGTGAATGAAGGGACGCCATTGCTGGCCACCGCCGCGCACCTCAATACGGCCGTCCCTTTTGGCCGTGGCGACCATCTGATTGATGGCGAGATCAAAACGCATCCGAGGCGAAACGCCGAAGAGTGTGCCTGCGCGGACCAGTATTGGCTGAAAGTTGGCGGACGCGAGGCGGAGTAAACCCTCTTCGGCGGCCCGCTTGCTCCGCCCGAAGGTAGAAACCGGGTTGGCCGGGCTCGCTTCATCGAGCCGACTGAAAACGCCCTGGCCGTAGACCGCACAGGAGGATGCGAACACGAAACGTTTTACCCCCGATTTGATGGCGAGATGGGCCAGCTCCAAGGTGCTCTCCACATTCACATCCCAGGCCATTTCCGGGTCCAGATCGCAGGAAGGGTCGTTGGCCAGGCCCGCCAGGTGGATCACCGCATCGATGTCGTCCATCAGGG
>JAUIMA010000516.1 GCA_030432675.1 Candidatus Hydrogenedentota bacterium
GCAAGGCGGGTGTTCCGATTCCGCCTGGGCCTCCCATAGCAACACGGTCTGGGTCACGATCTGGCCGTCAATATTACCCAGGGCGATACGAGGCTCCACCACACTGCCCAGGCGCTCGGGAACGGCCTCGCCTTCTTGGATCGCCAGGGGGAGCACCAGCTCGCCGTCTCGCAGCAGCACATAGTATCCGTCCCTGTCCACGTGGAGCGTAAGCTTATGGCTGAAGGCGGTCATGGGGCACACGAGCCGCGTGTGGCGCCCGAAGGCAAAGCCCACATGGTCGGCAATACCTCCACCTACCGTGACGGAGAGGGTGAAGGGGGGCGAAACACGGGCCAGCACGGTACTCCGGAGCTCCGCCGTGGAAAAGGAGAACCAGCGAATGGAGGCCGGCATCCGGTGGGTTGCGTGGCCTTCGATCTCATAGGACTCGGCGGGAATTTCGCGGGTCGGTGTTTCTGCGGCCAGTCGGTGGTGTGCTTCGGCGACCAGGGCGTCTCTGCGCACGCCGAGGTGAAGGCGCGCGTCGTCGACCACGTCATACCAGGTCTGCGTCGGCTCGAAAAAGGCCCGGGCATCATAGCAGGGGGCACCCGCAATGGCCTGGGGCGCGCGCCCGGGAAAGGCCTGCTTGAAGGGTTCCGTCAGGTGGTCACAGATCGGATGGAGTCGGCAGGCATCGCAGACCGGGCCCCGGTGTGCCCGCGCTTGCTTCTCATGGGCCTGGAGTTGGGCTTCCAATGCGCTTTGCTCTTCCGGCAGCGGGGAGGCAGCTGGACGGCGTATCGGGAGGCGTCGGGTCAATTTGTGAAGGAACCACAACCAGAAAAAGTACCACGGCTGCTTGAGTATCCACGGCAGCACGGCGTCGTCGATGCGATGGTGAAAAGTGGCTCCCCGGCCCAGGCTCAATTCCACCGCCTGATGCACGCGGGATGGCGACAGCAGGGCCATCTGGCGGGCGAACGCTTCGGCGGCTGGACGATAGTGCTGATGGTGGGCCAATTGCTGCGCTCCGTTGCTCACCATGGACCAACAGGATTCGGGGAGCTGGCAGAAGGGGATTTGGAGACAATGGCCTTCGGTGCCCACTTCCCGCAGCGCCTCCAGCAGCGTGACGACGGGGTCCAGCGAGGCCATACCTGCACTTGGGGTTTCACTCAGTTCCACGCGCACCGAAGCAACGTGTGCCAGCAACTGCTTGAGGTCGGGCGATAAATCTGCGGGCAGCTCACCGGCGTTTAAGAAGAGGCGGAGCGGTAATCCCGTTTTTTCCGTGGCCTCGACCCAGGGGTGCAGATGGGGCACCGTCAGGTCGCTCGGTGCCAGGGCCACATCGAGCAAGCCAGCCGCCGCCAGTTCCGGGAGGATTTCAGGAGAGGTCGCGCCGGTGCATCGAAGGGAAAGTCGCAGGCCAAGATGCTCCGCTTCGGCCAATAGGGGCAGCACATCGTCGGCCCGGGCATCCGGAAATGAACAGTCTACTTTCTGCGCCTTAAACTTTTCGGAAGAGAGGCGGAGCCACTGGCGCAGGGTCGTCCGCTCCATGCGTTCTCCCCGTCGATTCGTCCCGAGGACAAGGCCACGGACCGAACGGAGGGCCGGGGGATGGGAGGATGTGGGCGTAGACGACATGGAAAGCTACCTGGCTGCGGCTCAAATGTGGGCCTGATTCTACCCGAGACCAGTGGTCGAAAGGTATTTCGTCGCCAGAGGAAGGGGCGGTTTGCACCGTTGGTGGAGTCGTTTTCTTGTGACGCAATACTTTATGCTGGGCGATGGCGTACGGTTCGCAGCACCGATTAATCGTCGTGGCCCGTTGTTTAACCTGAAAAGAGGCTTGGAATGAAATCACTTCTCTGGACAGCAACCCTGCTAATCACGTTGTCAGCGCAATGCCTGGATTTACGGGAGGCCATCGTGGTCGTCCGGCCGGGTGAATTGCCGAACGCCGAGGCTGCTGCCGCCACGGTCCTCGTGGAGGAAATTGAGAAGCGCACGGGCATCCATCTGGAGACTGCCGACCAGTGGCCCGACGGGAAGACCGTTATCGCTATCTCGTCGGAACCGACGGTACCCGCGTGGGGGCGGGAGTTACCTGTCGGAGCTTGGCCAGGGGAGCCAGACTGGGCGCCCGTTGAAGACAAGTACCGGCTATTCGTGGATCCCAGGAACAAGGTGGTGTGGCTTATGGGCGGCCGAGCGCGCGGAACGCTTTATGCCGTCGGCGCGCTATTGCGAAAGCTGGACTGGGCGGCGGACAAGGCCAATATCCCCGACACGCTCGACGTAACGACGGAGCCCACCTACCCCATCCGCGGCCATCAACTGGGCTTTCGGACCCAGGCCAACTCCTGGGACGCGTGGACGGTCGAACAGTTTGACCAGTACATCCGCGAATTGACGTTCTTCGGCATTAACAGCATAGAAAACATCCCCTTCCAGGATGACCGCCCGACCCCGGTCATGAAAGTCGGCCGGGTGGAGATGAACCGCGCCATGAGCCGCATCTGCGCCCGCTATGGACTCGACTATTGGGTGTGGACACCGGCCGACTATGACCTGAAAGATCCCGAGGCCCGCGCCAAGGCCCTGGATGAGCACGAGGCCTTCTACAAAGACTGCGAAACCCTTTCCGCGGTTTTCTTCCCCGGCGGCGACCCGGGCGACAATCCCGCTGAACTGGTCGTCCCCTTTCTGGAGGATATCGCCAAACGTCTCTTGCCGGTCCACCCCGATGCGCGGGTCTGGCTTTCCCTCCAGCACTTCAACAAGGCGGAAATCGAATATGTAATTGACTACATAAAGACCGAGAAGCCCACATGGCTTGGTGGACTCGTGGCGGGCCCCTCCGCACCGCCTGTGCCCATCACGCGCAACCTCCTGCCACCGGAATACCAATACCGCCTCTATCCCGATATCACCCACAACAAAATCTGCCAGTATCCCGTACCCTGGTGGGACCAGGCCTACGCCCTGACCCTCGGCCGCGAAGCCATCAACCCGCGCCCTGCCCACTACGCCTACATCCACAACTGGTTTGCCGGATACAGCGATGGCTTCATCACCTATTCCGATGGCGTCCACGATGATGTGAACAAGACCATCTACAGTGGTCTGGGCTGGGACCGCTACGGCGACATCCACGATATCCTCAACGACTACTGCCGGGTGTTCTTCGGACCCGACGTGGCCGAAGCGGCGACGGACGGCATTTTCGCGTTGGAGAAAAACTGGGAGGGTCCGCTGAAGAATAATGCCGGTGTGGAGGGGACCCTGCTCCTCTGGCAAAACCTGGAAAAGGCCGCGCCCCATCTCGAGGGTAACTGGCGCTGGCAGATGAACCTCGTCCGTGCCTACTACGATGCCTATATCCGTCATCGCCTGCTGAACGAAACGCGCCTGGAGCAGGAAGCCTATACCGTGCTCGATCAGTGGAGAGAGCGGAAGATGGGGGACATTATGGCGGAGGCCATGACGGTGCTGAACAAGGCGGTAGACGAGCCGGTCAGCCCCGAGCTGAGAGCGCGGATCTTCGAGCTCTGCGAGAAGCTCTATCTGTCCATCGGCCTCCAGACCAGCGTAGAGAAATATCATGCCAGCGGCGCGGAACGGGGCGCCTTCCTCGATTTCGTGGACTACCCCTTGAATAATCGCTGGTGGCTGGAAGACGAATTCAAAAAGATAGCGGCGCTCAAGTCGGATTCAGCGAAGATCGATCGCCTGATTGCCATCAGGGACTGGACGAAGCCCTCTTGCGATGCCTACTACGACGATATTGGCAATCCCGCCAATTCACCCCACGTGAAACGAAGCGAGTTTGTCTTCACCGAGCCGGGCGAGGAGGCCCACCCCGAGCCCATACTCTGGTGGTGGGACGAGGGTATGAGCCGCGAGCGCCTGTCCTGGCAGGTCACGATGAACTACCCCGAAGCGGTGGTATACGAAGGGCTCGACCCCGGTTGGATTTATACCATCCGCTGTAGCGGGTACGGCAAGATGCTGTTGCACATTGACGGTGAGCCGGTTTATGAAACGCCGGTGAGAAGTCTCGAGATGGGCGAGGTCCAGGATTTCGAAGTGCCCAAACGCTTCCTGGAAGACCGCAAGCTCGTGCTGACCTGGGAACGCCCCACCGATGAGGGCCATCTCAACTGGCGCTACCACTCCCGCTTGGCGGAGGTGTGGCTTATCGAGGAGTGTGGCTGCTGAAAGGCCATGTGGTTCGTTAAGCCCCGAGGTTGTAGAAACAGGCGCGAGAGTAGGATTTCCAAGGGCAAAGGAGGGAAGAACCAGGGGGGAGATAGGCGGGATACTTTTAGAAGTTTCGGTTTTCGAACGTGCCGCGCGATCTGGTTCTCCGGTTCGTACGCGTTCGTTCTTGCTTCCCTTTGATTGCGAAACAAGCTGATTCGCATTTGGAAGTTAAGGTCAAGCGTGTCATACTTCAGATTCCGTGGCGGCACAGCGACGTGCATTGCTTACTATGGGTGCTGCTCTGCTGTTACCGATGGTCCGAGTCGCGGATGCTCGAAATCTCAGCGCAGATCGCACATCGCTTGGGAAAATATGTTACGGACTTTCAGTCCTACGAAAAAGAGAAGGCATAGTT
>JAUIMA010000517.1 GCA_030432675.1 Candidatus Hydrogenedentota bacterium
GGAAGCGCCGTCGTCGACCACAACAACACCAGCGGCTGGCAGACCGGAGACGAAAAAGTCATCGTCGCCGCCTACACCAGCACCGGACGCGGCGAATGCATTGTCTACAGCACCGACCGCGTTCGCACCTTCAAAGAGTACGAAAACAACCCCGTCGTCAAACACCAAGGCCGCGACCCCCGCCTCCTCTGGCACGAACCCTCCCAATCCTGGTCGATGCTCCTCTACAACGAAGACCCTGGAAAAGAGCGCGGCATCACCTTCTACACATCCCCCGACCTCAAAAACTGGACGTACCAAAGCCGCATCGACGGCTTCTACGAATGCCCTGACATCTTCCAACTCCCCATCGACGGCGACAAAAACAACCAAAAATGGGTACTCACCGCCGCCGACAGCCGCTACATGATCGGCCAGTTCGACGGAAAAACCTTCACCCCCGAAACCCCGCTCCTCCCCGGCCACCAAGGCGAAGCCTACTACGCCGCCCAAACCTTCACCAACGACCCCCAAGGCCGCATCATCCAAATCGGCTGGCGCCAAATCGAAACCCCCGGCATGCCCTTCAACCAGATGATGGCCTTCCCCACTTCCCTGTCACTCCGGGAGACCAGCCGTGGTATTCAACTTCATCGAGAGCCGGTGTGGGAACTTCATACCCTTCATGCTGAGACCAAGACCTGGCAGGCGCTGCCTGTTTCGACGGAGGAGGATCCACTCAAAGAATTCTCGGGAGCCTTGATGCATCTGGAGCTGGACTTGTTGCCCCAGGACGCGAAAAAGATACATCTGGATCTCCGTGGGGTCTCTCTCACGTATGACGTGACGACCGAAACGCTTCACTGGGGAGAATTAGCTGTTCCACTTCCCCTCGAAGAAGGTGCGATCCATCTTGAGGTGCTGGTGGACCGGCTTTCCGTGGAGGTCTTCGGCAACTTTGGTGCCGTTTATGTCCCTCTGGCGGTTGCACCGGATCCTAAAAATGAACGTTTTTCATTGCGCGTGGATGGAGGCACAGCGATGCTCCGCGCCATGGCCGCCCACCGGCTTCAGTCCACATGGAAGTGACGGGCAAGGTGGCAGAAGAAGGCCGTCCAATGTCGGCGAGTCCGAAGAAGCACCTCCTGTGGGGATTGCTCGCGGGCTTGGTGTTTTACAGCGTTTTCTGGATGGGCTACCGGAGCATTGATGAGGACCTGTTTCGCAATCGGGACGACGGTATCATCACCGTGAGTCACGCCCGGAATTGGGTCGATTTCGGTTCCATAGGCGTAAACCCCTCGGGAGAGCGGGTGGAGGGCTTCTCCTCGCCCCTCCAGTTTCTCCTGTTCGCGGGGGCTTATAAGGCGACGGGGATTCACTACGACCTCTATTTTCGGTTGGTCACATCGGCGACAGCACTCTTGATTGGGGGGCTGATATTCTGGCTTTGCCTGCCCTATCGCTTGGGCGGCGTACTGTTGGGCGGTGTGGCCGCTTTGGCATTGGTCCGGGACTTCAGTTTTTTCGAGTGGCATGCCTCCGGCATGGAGAATGCACTCACCCACGCCACGTTCCTGCTGGCCGTCGTCCTGCTGGTTCGAATGTATGTCCGGCAACGAATAGTCCTCCTCTATGCGCCACTTATTTTCGCGGCCTCGATTGCGCGCATTGAGAGCATTTACCACGTCGCTCCCTTGTTGGTTCTCTTTGCATTTTGCTGGCTGTGGCAATACGGCCAGGGGCGCGGAATCGTTTTCGCTGGATTCGTGATGATGCTTTGGGGCGTGTTTTTTGCCGTGCGCGGCCACTACTTCGGGGCGTTGTTTCCCAACACGGCGGCTGCCCAGGGAATCTCTATCGGCGATCGTATCGGATTCCTTTTCGATGGCAACGCCCGTTACCTGGCCCGCTCGTGGGACCTCACGGGTACTCTTTTTCGCTGGCATCACGGGTTTCTCCTGTTTCCTATCGTGGCCTGCCTTCCTTTTCTGCACTACACACGAAAGACGGTACTCTCTGCTTTTTTGTTGTTGAGCCTGGCGGCGACCGGCCTCTTCAGCCCTTTTCTCTTTGGCCCTGCCCGGCTGGATGTGACCCGCCTGAGCACCCAGGTGGCCTTGGCGCTTGTTGCATTGTCCGTGTTGGTGGCGCTCCATACCCGTCGCCCCCGTTTCCGATACGCGACGATTCCTGTGTTGCTGGTCAGCCTTTCGACACTGCTCTACGTAGGGCACACCCGATGGGAGCACTCACCTTATTACCTCTGGTTTTCCGAGAAGGTTTTTGCCGAGTATCGTGAGAAGCTGGTAGCCCTTCGCGAAACCCACGACATCCCCCGTCCCACGGTGGCCAACCCGGACCTCGGTCTTATGAGTTGGCACAAAGACGTCAACATCGTCGACTTGGGCTATCTCGGAAATCCGGCATTGACCGCCTTGGATGGGATTCCCAGTAACACCAAACGGGAAGTGGCCAACTACTTCTTTGAGATTGCGGCTCCCGACCTGATCGAGATGCACGGGATATGGTCTGAGCGACATGCGCACCTTTTCAAGGACCGTCGTTTCCGGGAGCGCTATGTGGCGGAAGCGTCTGAGATAGATGGATTCTTGCAGAAACGTTTTAACCGCTCCGCTACTTTCAAGGCAGAGTATGGCGCCTATGTGCGTACGGGCTATTGGGTGCGTCGCGACATGATGGCCGACAGCGGCTCACGGGAGCGGGCGCTCGTGGACAGTCTGCGCACGGCTCCTACGTTGGCCCGGCTGGATGAAGAGTTGGCGTGGTGTAAAGCGGAAAGTCTTCCCCCCGAGGCGTGCTTCTACGTCGTTCGGAGTGCCTATCGCTTCATTCCGGAGTTTGTCGCACAGGGGAACTACGAGAAGTTGGTGTCCCTTTTTGAGCGGGATGCAAAAGCCTTGGGCTATACGACGGCATTGTTGAAAGGGCGACTTCAGGCGGACTGGTCGGAGGAAGTCGTGGATTACCTGACGGCCTACAGCCCCGAGCGCGTCGGGCGTCAGATGGCCGCAGATTTTGAAGAAACCTTTGCCACGGAGCGAGTAACCCATCTGACGGCGGCTGAGACGATTGCACCCGGCTTGCGACTGGAGCATGTCGCACTGTCTCCGGCGGGAGACGGTTGGGCCAAGCTGCAACTCCACTTCGTGGTGAGCGCTCCTATAACGGTGGACTGGAAAATATACACCCATGGTGTTGTCGATCCCGAAAGACGAAGTGTCTTACCCGCCGCAGAGCAAGGGCGGGCATTCTTAAACTGGGATATTGGATTTCCCGACCCGCCGACCCGTGAATGGCACCGCTATTCCGAAGTGATTGTTACCCAATACGTCCCCCACGCCGACGCCGTCCATGCCCTGCGGGTGGGACTCTATTTGCCGGGAAAAGGTGCCCTGGGTACGGGTGTGGAAGTTTCCCTCTCGTCGGCGGAGGAATCATAAAGACGGCCGCCCCTATGGAATGCCGGCGACCCGCCGCCAGATAGGGATGGCTACCTCGAGGTTTGGGAGCGCACCGTGCCTGTGTAGCACCAGGCCCAGAGCAGCGGGATGAGCTGAAGGGGAAGCCGCACATACAGAGCCGTTGGTGAACCGTAGTCGGAAAACGTCTCCGGATTCAAGGCCATGTAAATGTTTGCCGGATAGACCGCTATCAGGATGGCGATGGTAGCCCAGGCCCCTATACGCTGGGTCTTCGGGACACAGAGGAGCAGTCCGGCCAGGACTTCGGCGACGCCGCTGAGAAAGACCAGCGCTCCGTGCCACGGGAGGTAGTCCGGCATCATGGGCAGGTAGAACCCGGGCATGACGAAGTGCATTGTGCCGGCGACCACAAAAAAGAGTCCCAGTACGTATCTCAGAACGGGCTTAATCAAGGACATGAGGAACTTTCTCCCGCGAGCTTTAGCGGCGTCCACAGCACTTCTTAAACTTCTTACTACTGCCACACACGCAGGGATCGTTGGGCCCCGGGCCATCCAATCCCTTTTCCGCATAGTCTTTTTGCCGGGCGTAGCCCATGACCCCTGTGGCCGAACGTTGGGCGCGCAGCTCCCGGGCCATGAATTTCATGTATGGGTCCACGTGGTGAAAGAGCTGCTTGTAGCCCGTGCAGAGGTAGCTCAGACCGGGATCCCCATCGGGGGTATTGGTGAAGCGATGTTTCGGGCAGTCCCCGTTGCAGATAAAGCGCACGTCGCAATCGAGGCAGTATTGCGGCAGGGTCGAGGCCTTGTCTTTTCCGAATTTCACTTGCTGATCGGACGCCACCATGTCGGCGATAGTCTTGTCCATAATGTTTCCGAGTTGATGCTCGGGGTAGACGTAGTGGTCGCACGAATAGAGATCCCCGGTGTGCTCGAGAGCGAGACCGAGTCCGCATTCCTTCTGGAAGATACAGAGATTCGGCTCTATCCCCATCCATGCCATCAAGGCCACCTCGAAGGTCTGCACGAATACCTCACCCACATCGTTGCGCACCCACTCATCGAAGATGGTGCACATGAATTGGCCAAAGTCATCGGGCCGAACGGACCAGGCCGTCACCTTGGCATCCATCGGTGAATCGGGCAAAACCAGTTCAAGGTCC
>JAUIMA010000518.1 GCA_030432675.1 Candidatus Hydrogenedentota bacterium
TACCTTTCGGATCGCTTGGGCAACCGCCGGTCGGTGACGATGGCGGTCGTGATGATCGCGGCGGTGGTTCTTGTGATAGGGCTCTGGGATGGCACGTATGCCATCCGATGCGGCTTCTTACAGGGTTAGGGTGTCGATAGACCGCGGGACTCGCTCGGCGAGATCTGCCCGGAGTTTTCCGGCAATTCCCCCTGCGAACGAAGGAATCCGTAGGGATCCCGATTGTCCTGCGACGTGCACTCAAACTCCACCATGCGGCCCAGGTTGAGATCACGGGCGAAGGCGACCAACATGTTCATGGCCACCTGATCTTCCAGGGCCCAGCCCGTGGAATCGAACACGGTCGAGCGTTCCCGCAGCGTGGTATAGCGGGCGCGCTCCTTTACCAGGTCCGAAAGTGCCGGTCCCATAGACTCCCGGGGGACGTGTTGGCACTCCCCCTCGAGCAAGCACTGCTCTACACTGTCGGGGCAGACCGTGCTGCGTTCGACCAGGGCACGGGGCAATTCCACTTTGCCGATGTAGTCCGAGCCCACGGCATTCACGTGGAGCCAGGGTTGTGTTTCCACGTCGCGGAACACAGGCCCTTCTCCCACACCGACGGAGGTGGCTGTGCAAAGAATATCACTCGCCGCGATGGCTTCCGGCAGGGAGTGTACGGCGAGCTCCGTGATCGCGAGCCCGAGAAAATCGACACGCTGGGCAAAACTCTGTTGTGCGGCGGGGTCGATGTCATAGACCTGCACGGATTCAAAGGAAAAGACGCGGGAGAGGGCATGCAGTTGGCTCACGGCGGCCGCACCACATCCAATCAAGGTAATGGTCTTGCTCTCGGGGCGTGCGAGCACCTCACTGGCCACGGCGCTTGCGGCGCCCGTGCGCAATGCCGTGGAAAAGGTCCCGTCCATCACGGCGATGAGATGGCCACTGGCGGTGTCGAAAGCGCTGAGGGTGGAGAGAATGGTCGGGAGGCCCTGAGTCCCCGGATTCTCCGGGTGGTACCCGACGAGTTTAATGGTGATTTCGCCGCCAACGGCCATGGTGGGCATCCACTCGAGCAGCCCGGTGGTGGGGGTGGTGTAGTGGAAACCTTCCCGCTGACGAACGATAGAGCGCGCCGGGTCGTAGGCCGCAAATGCAGAACGCAGATCGGCGATCATGGTGTCCATCAGGGTGGGTAGTCCGACCTTCCGGGCCAGCTCCTGAATATCATCGCGGGTAAGCAAGAGGGTCTTCATGGGGCATTCCTTCGTGTTAACCACGTCGCTACAAGCCACAGCGCAGCCAACGGGAAGGCGATGAGGACGGAGAAAATGCCCGCCCCACCGGCATAAGCCTTTTCGCCGTAGTGGCGATTGGAAAATTGGCGATTAATGCGTACCGCGAGGGCAGGCTGGGCGACGTGTACGGCATCCGGAATTTCGCGAACGGTAACAAGAACATGATAGGTCTTCCCGGCTTCGGTGGGGAAGGCACCAATGCCACGTACAAGGTTGCCCTCCAGGACGCCGAAATCGTCGGGTGCGCTGAGCAAGCGATTCCAGAGACGGCGTTTCATACTCTGGTTGGCGAGATAGAGATATTCCAACGAGTCCCCCTGTGCGATGACAGCATCGTCGGCAGTAACCGACCAGGTCAGGTCCAAGGGGGCGGAATCGAGGGGGAGGAGATGTTGGGTCATCACGTCGGTCGGGACGTTTTCGGAGAACTGCAGTTCCAATTCACATTGCTGAGAAACTTCGGCGGTAAAGGTTCCTGTTAAGGCTTCGGTCGTTTCCGGAGTCAGGGGGAGATTGAGCGGATACCAGGTGTAGGCATGGTTGTGCCCCATGGCAGACGCCATCAGCGCCAGACCGCCGATGAAGAACACGAGTGCGGCAATTCCCCAATAGTTTTTCCAACGAACAAACTGCAAACCATCGCCTCCTGTGCCACCCCAATGCATGAAGTAAGGCCCCGAAAAAGAATCAGAATCCCATGATGGACTCGAGGTCAAAACTCCGCTCAATCAGCCACACAACCGCAATGAGACCGATAACAGCCGAGCCCAGGTGAAGGACCCAACGCCGATAAAACAGCTGTTTTCGAATCATGTAGAGCAAGGGGAAGCAGACGCATACGATGGCCAGTTGCCCGAGCTCGACACCTACGTTGAAGCCTACCAGTGCGGCAACAAGGGCCCCGGTCTGGGTGGTCAAGTGTCCGAGAACCGAAGCAAATCCAAATCCATGGAAGAGGCCGAATACGAAAATGAAGGCGTAGAGGTAGCGGGAGTAGCGGGGGAAAAAGTTCAGCGCGGCGGCGGCTACGATCGAGGCCGCGATGACCGACTCCACAAATCGCGATGGCAAGGTGATAATGTCAAGTGCCGCAATCGAGAGGGTCAGGCTGTGGGCCACGGTGAAGAGTGTTACGATCTTGGCCACGTTGATAAAGGCAGGTCGGAAGCTTTCCGAAGCTTCCCATTCGTTCTCCCGCCGTAACAGTACCGATTGGAGGAGGAGGGTGACCAGGAACAATATGTGGTCTATTCCAATCCAGATATGCCAAACGCCATGTTTTACAAAAGCCAGAATACTCGTGGCCGGGATGGGTGCGAGCAGGTCCAGGGTCTGGATGGGCTCTTCGGGCGTGAGCACGAGGGAAATGGCCTCGGTGGTGTTTTCCTCACCCGTCAGGGAATTGCGTTCTACCATTACCAGCCCGCGATGCTGGGGATCTTCTTCAAATAAGATCGTGTATTTCAGACGCAAGAATTGGGGCATGGGGTCGGGTAGCGCTACCGTGAAGGGAAAAAGGGCATATTTCCCCAGCGGGTAGCTGGCCACCGTGGCTTCCCCCTGCTCGAGACGATACCAATCGGTGTTAGTCCCCAGGGCGACATGTTCGAAAATGTACTCCTTCGCGGTTGTTGCTTTCTCCAAAAACTCCGCGTCAGAGACTTTGCCGTCCTGGTCCGAATCCAGGGGGACGACGGTATTCAGTGTGGAAAGGGTCAGCTCCACATGGCCGACGATCTTGTCGGCTTGGACCTGCAGGATGATATAGCCCTCACCGAGCTGATGGGCCGCGACGGGCGTGGCAAGCCCGGCGAATCCGACGAAAAGTGCCATGGACAGCAGGGCGGTGCCCCAACGAGATAAGATTCGCATACGTTTCCCTTCGTTCACACACACAGGCACAGGACCGTCCATCCCGTTGGGCAATGGCATCCTGCCACGGCCACGGTGGATGGCGAGCTTCGCATTTCGCTATCCACATTGATGCAAATGGGCAACAGGTCTGCCTCTGGGGAGTCACACTACCCGTTGTTGCCACACACGCTCAATAACAGCGCAAGAAATATGCCGTAGCACGAAAATCCCTGCTCATTGACGATTGTCCCCTGTTCACTTACTACATGGTATCGCGAGATCGGGAATGCGTCAAGAATAGTAAACAATTTTACGCAGTCTTCGTGATAATGTGGTCACGTATGAATACTATTTTCGGTCGGATCTATTGCCCATCGCCGGACGTTTCGATGCGGTAGAGGTGGGTCTTACTGCGCAGGAGCAGGGCGTCTCCGGCTACGGCGGGTGACGCCCAGAGCTCAGCGTCGAGTGCGTTGGTCGCGAGCACCTGAAAGCTCCGACCCGGTGCGATGACGGTGGTCGTGCCTTTCTTGTCGGAAAAGTAGATGCGGTCCTTCGTTGCCAGCAGGGAGGCGGAATAGTTGCCCCGCAGTTTTTCGGTCCACACCGGTATTCCGGTCGTAGCTTCCATACAGGTGAGGGTGCCGCGGTCGCTCATGGTGTAGAGCAGGTCGCCGACGAGCACGGGCGAGGATTCGTGGGGGGCATCTTCGGTCATTTTCCAGACCACGTGGGTGTCGGTGACATCGCCCTTGCCTCCGGGGCGTATGGCCCACAACTCGCTTTTCCCGGGTGAGCCCCCGGTATTTACGAAGAGGAGGCCGTGGCCCGTGATGATGCGCGAAATCGTGCTGTCGTCGCGATAGCGTACCCGCCAGATTTCTTCGCCGGTGTCGGGCACATGGCCCGTGACCAGAAGGGCGCCATTGCTGATCATCTGCGGCGCACCGTCGGATTCGATGAAGATGGGCGTCTGGTAGGACTTGATGTAGACCCCTTGGATGCCTTCGTAGAGGTCGCCGGGTCGCTCATAGCGCCAGACGGTTTCACCCGAAGTCTTGTTCAAAGCGACCACGAAGGGGTCGGCGACGCCTTCCAGATGGAGTATGACCAGGTCGTTAAATATTACCGGGGAGGAGGCCGGGCCCTGCATGTGATCGCAATTCAGGTCGGTGCGCGTCCAGAGGATTTCGCCCGATGTGGTGTCGATACAGGCGGTCCCGAAGGTGCCATAGTGGACGTAGACCCGGCCCGCTTCGATGGTGGCCGAGGGGGTGGCGTAGGTGTTACTCGGATTGATGCGCTGGGGTTCGGCCACCTCAAAGACTAGGAGATCGTGGACGACGGTACCCGTATTTTTGTCGACACAAAGGGCGTAGAGGGCGGTGCCGTCTTTTCGGGCGGTGGTGAGCCACACCTGGTCATCCCAGATAACGGGTGTCGA
>JAUIMA010000519.1 GCA_030432675.1 Candidatus Hydrogenedentota bacterium
GGAAGGACATCCATGACTTCTTTCAATTTCTTAGTCATTCTCGTTTCCCTTCAGTTGTTGTAAATGTTTATTGAATCTAGCATCTGCTTTATTGATGAGCTGCTTGTAAAAACGTTTTTGCCCTGTACCGGATTTGTCGCCCGCGACCAACAAGATAGCTGTTCGCTCTGGATCGAATGCGAAGGCGATACGCCAAGTGCCACCATCGGCGTTAAAGCGTAACTCCTTCATGTTCTTGTGAACCGAGGCATTTAGGGTATCCACATGGGGCCGACCTAAGATGGGCCCCAACTTCCTGAGAGGGATTAGAGATGCTAGCAGTTCATCCTGCACGACCTCCGAAAGCAGTGAAAACTCATCATAAAAGTCCGAGTAAAATTCTATCTCCCAGTCATCCATATCTGATTATGAGCCAATAGTCATATGATGTCAAGATCATTTTATTGGGGTTGGAACGGAACGGTTCAGAGCCGGGGACGACGCAGGTCGAGACGTAACTACTACCCTGCAACGTCGAGACCCGTGTTGCACGCCGTGGGCACGCGACATCCCTGAACTATGAATGAAGCCCCTAAATCCCCATACCGCCGGTGACTTCCAGGGTGTGTCCATTGATGTAGCCCGCGAAGGGGGAGGCGAGCAGCAGGATACCACCGGCCGCTTCTTCTACCGTGCCGGTGCGGCCCAGGGGGATCATCATTTTGACCATGTCGTGCATATGCCCTGGTACGCCCAAGGGGATTTCTTCGCCTTCCACGGCGATGGTCTCGCCACTCTCTTTCGCCTGGGTCAGCCGGGTTTCGATATAGCCGAAGGCTACCGCGTTACACCGAATACCAAAAGCGCCCCACTCCTTGGCCACCGTCTTGGTGAAGCCCACCATGCCCATCTTGGCGGTCGCGTAGTTCAGCTGGCCAATGTTGCCATGGAGACCCGATGTGGAGGAGACGTTGATGATGCAGCGGGGGGCGGGGGCTTTTCCGGCGGCCTGCTCTTCCCGGGCGGCATCCCGCATGTAAGGTGCGGCGGCGCGGACGAGGCGGAAGGGAGCGGTGTTGTGCACCGCCAACATGGCTTCCCATTGTTTGTCGCTCATCTTGTGCAACATGCCGTCCCACGTGTATCCCGCATTGTTTACGAGAATGTTGATGTCGCCAAACGCGGCGTGGGCCTGCTCAAAAAGTTGATTGGGGAATTCGGGGTCCGTAACATCGCCGGGTACTCCGATGGCGGTGCCACCGGCTTGTTTGATAGCGGCTACGACCTCCTCTGTCGGGCCACTGTCCCGATCACTGACCACCACACGGGCACCGTGGGCCGCGAAAAGTTCGGCCGCAGCGGCTCCGATGCCCCTTCCGGCTCCTGTAATAATGGCCACTTGGTCTTGGAGGAGAGGAGTCATAGGTAGTACCTTTCGAAACGGGCAGGGGTTAATTGGTGTCCAACAATGCGTCCGTATTATTTCATGGTTGCGGTCTTTGATGAAAGAAGGCCCCCCGGGAAAGGTATGCGGCCATGTGCAATGGGTCAAAACTGGCTGTCTCGTGCCCGGAGAGATGGGATGGAGACAGCGCCAACGAATAGAGAGAGGGTTAATTGTGATTGATAGAGGATTGCGCGGCCTTGCCGCCATGGTGATTTTGATGGGCTGCGGAACGGTTTTCGCGGAAGAGCCAACGGATTCGGTGGAGGCTTCTTCAATGGGCGATCCCTTTTTCCGGCCCCTGCTCATGGGCGTCCATCGGGGTGGCGCGGCAGCGTGGCCGGAGAATACGGTGGTGGCGTTTCAGGAAGTGGCCAAGGCCTATCCTGAAGTGTTGCTGGAAGGTGACCTTCAGTTGACGAAAGATGGTGTGGTTGTCTTACTTCACGATCGGACGGTCGACCGAACCACCGATGGGACGGGTGCCATAAAGGACCTCACCCTCGCGGAGGTCAAGGCCCTCGATGCGGGCTATCACTTCACCACTGATGGCGGGGCCACCTACCCCTGGCGGGGGAAGGGAGTCACGATTCCGACCTTCGAAGAGGTGTTGGCGGTGATGCCCCATCATCGGGCGCTCTTCGAACTGAAAGATGGTGAAGGGCTGGTCGCGGCGGTGGTACCTATCATTCGCGCGCACGAGGCGACCGACCGCATCATTATCGCTTCGTTTCAGGAGGCGTTGATGAAAGCATTGCGTGCCGAGATGCCGGAAATCGCCACCTGCTTCGCCCGGCCGGGGGCGTTGAAACTCTTTATGGCCCTGCGCGTGGGCGGATGGGAGGACTACAAGCCGACGGATCGGATGCTGTCGCTGACGGAAGGTCACTTCAAGCAGTTTTCCATTACGGCGGAAGAAATTGGGAGAATTCAGGAAAAAGGAATCCTGGTCCAGGCCCATACCCCCAACACGGCCGACGAAATCGATCATTTCCTCGATATGGGCGTCGACAGTATCCTGAGTGACCACCCCGCACTCCTGGCCGCGCGCATCGCGGCACGGCAGTAGGACGTTACCATAAGACCCATCGCTCATAAGAATCGCCCCCGGTAGCCGAGGCTATCGGGGGCGAATAAGTTTTCAGGTCAGGTGCAGCGCTGGGATGTATTATGCACCCAGCGTCGTGAGCTTGGCCCAGGCCGTGCTCGTGGGGAAGTGGTCGTCTTCGCCACCGCCACCCAGCGGGTCGGCAACCGTCGCCGAGTTGGTAATGTATTTCTGAAACTCGACGTGGCCGTCGGCGTAAAGCACATTGCAGCCACCGGGAACGTGGTTGAAGATGGAGACCGACTCACCGACAACGTCCCACATGACCGGAAGCTCCGATTGGGCCTTGGCAGAGCCCGCAGGGTTGTTGATGTCGGTGATGAAGAAGCGCTCAATGCCTTCGCGGAAGCGGAGCATGGGGACAGTTTCACCCGCTGCGTACTCGCTGTTGCCGGGATGGTCAAAATCATGGTCGTTTTCCAGGGCGGCTTCGACCTGGTCAAACTGGCCCCCCAGGAACGGCGTAATCATGACCGCAATAAAGAAGGACCAGATGCCCTGTGTCTGCGCGGCATTGGTGAAGGGCGAAATGTAGGAATTGTCGGGGATGGCATAGCCCAGATAAATGTAGGAGCGATCAGAGGTGTCTGTTGCACCGGTGTATAGACCGGTTCGTGGATCACCATCCAGCATCACAGGGGCAATATTGCCATTGGCGTCGAGCCACTGACCGCCCTGACCAATATAGTTGTCGGGGTTGCCATCCGTGTCCGAAGGACAGAAAATGGCATTAATGTCCGTGAGGTATTCCGGGTAGGTCGCTGCGGCGGAGAAGAAAAAGTTGCCGGGGTTGATTGATTTCGGCGGAAACTTTTCTCCCTTGGACTCATTGGCGAACATCTTGCACACCAGGCCCATTTGTTTGAGATTGTTTTGACACGACGCCCGCCGTGCCGCTTCCCGTGCACGGGCCAGTGCCGGGAGTAAAATTGCCGCCAGTATGCCGATGATGGCAATGACCACCAGCAGCTCAATCAGGGTGAAACCACGCTTTTTCATTGTCCAGTGCCTTTCCAATTACAAATCCGTTGTCCCGGCGCGCTTGTCAACACAACAGCCACGCCACTATGAATAATACTTCATCAGCGTATCGCAGCACACCTGATCTGTCAATTAAAAAATATACCTACCGTTCTATAGGATTGCCAAAACAATGGAGTGAATTCCAGTATAACGAGAAAATATCTCCCCCTCTCATGGTATTACGAGAATTTAGGGAAAATATTTTTCGTGGACCATCGCGGTCCCGTCCGCCAAGGTGTTGCATTCCGGTCCCACATCCCGCCTGTGTTACATTGGAGCAGTGGAAAATGAAACCGAGCACGGAAAGGAAGTATCCATGGGTCTGGAAGGGAGTCTCCTCCTCCATTGCCCGGACGTGAAAGGCATCGTGTATGAAGTGTCCCGATTCTTGTTTGAACGGGATGGCAATATCATCGACGCCCAGCAGCACCGGGAAGAACTGGACAACCGCTTTTTCATGCGGGTTCATTTTGACGCGGGGGACATGCAAAGTCCTCAGTCGCGCCTCCGTGAGGAGTTGAAAGCATTATCCGAACGCTTCGATATGGACTGTCGGGTTCAGTTCTCTGATGAGCCCCGCAACATTGCCGTGTTGGTTTCTCGCTACGACCATTGTCTCTACGACTTGTTGCTGCGTCACCAATACGGAGAGCTGCAGGGGAATGTCGCGGTCATCATCAGCAACCACCCCGATCTGGCACCGGTGGCGGCCCACTTCGACGTGCCCTTCGTCCACGTTCCGGTAACCCGGGAGACCAAAGGCGCGGCAGAGGAAGAAACGCTGGGGCTGCTCTGTCGCTACGGAATTGACCTGGTGGTTCTGGCGCGCTACATGCAGATACTGACCCCGACCCTTGTCGACCCCTACAGAAATCGGATCATCAACGTCCACCACGGCTTCCTGCCGGCCTTCCAGGGGGCGCGGCCCTATCACCAGGCCTATGAGAAAGGGGTGAAGCTCATCGGCGCCACCAGCCACTATGTGACGGCGGACCTTGATATGGGG
>JAUIMA010000520.1 GCA_030432675.1 Candidatus Hydrogenedentota bacterium
TTCTAGCGGATGAGCCGACCGGTAACCTGGACTCGAAAACCGGTGACCAGGTGATGGAGATACTACACGGCCTGCATGAGGCCGGAAAGACCCTGATTATGGTTACCCACGAGCCCGACATCGCGGGCCACGCCCAGGTGGTTGTGCACATGAAAGATGGCAACGTCGAAGACATTGAAACGACCCGCCCATGACCAAGTTGTATCTATTTCAGAATATTGTGCTCGGAACGAAGAATCTCTTGCTTCACAAGCTCCGCTCCTTCCTGACCATGTTGGGCATGGTGTTTGGGGTTGCCAGCGTGATTGCCATGCTCTCCATCGGCGAGGGCGCCTCGGCCAAAGCCATGGAGGACATACGCAAACTGGGCAGCACCAATATCATCGTGAATTCCATGAAACCCATCGAAGAAGAGGGAAGCCAGAACCAGACGGGTGGTCGCGGACGGGCAAGTATCTATGGGCTCCTTTACGAGGATGTGGACCGCGTCTTGAACACCTTCGACGCCGTGACGGCGGTGGTGCCCGTGAAGTCGCTACGTAAAGAAGGTCGCTTGGGAGACAAGGCCCTGGACCTGCGCCTGGTGGGCACGGCACCGGAGTGGTTTGACCTCGTGCAACGCCCCCTCATTGCCGGACGGACCATGACGACCCGGGATAATGAAGACTTTGGCAATGTGGTGGTGCTGACCGAGTATGGTGCCCGGCGTGTCCTCGCGACGAAGAACACGATCGGTCAATCCCTGCGTTTGGGGGGCGAGTACTTTGAAGTCATCGGCATTGTGGAGAGCGAAGGTACGGCCAGTGGGGATATCCAATCCCTGGACGAAAACGTGGACGCCTATATTCCCATCTCGGTGGCAAAATCCTGTTTCGGCGATATGGTGACGATTCGTTCGACCGGTAGCTACCAACGGGAAATCGTCGAACTCCATCAGATGATCGTTTCCGTGCGGACCAACGACGAGGTGGAGGGCACGGCCAAGGCGCTCGAATCCATGTTGGAGCGCTTCCACACGAAGAAAGATTTTAACATGAGTGTGCCGCTGACCTTGCTGCGGCAGGCCGAAGCCACCAAACGGACGTTCAACATCGTGTTGGGTTCCATTGCGGCGATCAGCTTGCTGGTCGGGGGTATTGGCATCATGAATATTATGCTGGCGTCGGTGACGGAGCGTACCCGTGAAATTGGTGTGCGTCGGGCTATCGGCGCACGTCGGGCACAGATCATTCTGCAGTTTCTGATCGAGACGGTGGTGCTTTCGGTGGCCGGTGGATTGGTGGGGATTGTCATCGGATTTGCAATTCCCTGGGGCGTGACTTATTTTGCCGGCATGCCCACCATTGTGACCATGACGAGCCTGGTCATGTCGGCCGGTATCAGTGTGGCCGTTGGAATAGTGTTTGGACTGTATCCCGCCATCCGGGCTGCCAATCTGGATCCCATCACGGCGTTGCGTCATGAATAGTAGTTTAGACGTTCTTAAAAGGAGTTTTGCGTTGCATACACGATTGTTCCACGGAGGTATCGCTTCGGCGGTATCGGTCAGCTTACTGGTGTCGGGTTGCGCCACCAGCCACTACCGTGACGCGGCGGATAAAGAATCTTACGGCATTCTGGCGGAGAAAGCGGACCAGGTACCAGGAATGGAATCTCAGTTTAGCATCGACACTGATGCGACGTGGGATCCCTTAAGCGAACTGCCCCTCCTGGAAGACGGCGGCCGTCCTTTTTCGGAGAACCCGGATCAAGAATTGGGCTACCGTGTCCTTTCGCTGGAGAAGGCGCTGGAAACAGCCGTGCGAAACAGCCGGACCTATCAGGATGAGAAGGAATTACTCTATCTCTCGGCCCTGTCGCTTACCTTGGACCGACATCAGTTTGGTCCCCGTTTCTTCGGGGGCGGCAGAGGCGACTATGGCAGGAATACCACCGTCCGCGAGGGCGCTTCGGACCTGAGTAACCACGTGGCGGGAGCCCGCCAAATTGCGGCCGGTATCGATGGCCTGGCGGGCACACCGGCCGATCTCATTGCCGCCTACGCCAATGTGGTGGAAAGCGCGGGAGCCGTTTCGGGCCTGGACGATACGCAGAACGTTTTCGAGCATGATCGGAGTGTGGCGGGGCAGACCCAACTGGGGATGACCCACTTGCTCCGTGGCGGCGGACTCTTCGCCCTGACCCTGACCTCCAATTTCCTGCGCTTCGTGACGGGTGACCCGGGCACCGCGACGGCGTCAACCCTGGCGGCGAGCTTTTCCCAACCCCTGCTTGCCGGACGGGGCGCTAAGATTGCAGCTGAAAACCTGACCCAGGCGGAGCGGGACGTGCTCTATGCCCTCCGGGACTACACCCGGTTTCGCAAAGTTTTCATCGTGCGTATCGTGAACAGCTACTATGCCGTCCTGGAGCGAAAGGATATTGCCCGCAATAACTGGCAGAGTTATCAAAGCTTTTTGACGAGCGTCAAACGGGAGACGGCCCACGCCCGGGAAGGGCGAAGCACCCAGGCCGATCTGGGTCGTCTGGAGCAGGCCTCGTTGGACAACCGTAACCGCTGGGTGGCGTCGGTACAGAATTACCAGGAGGCATTGGACCAATTCAAGATTGATTTGGGGCTTGCCACCGATGTGGCACTGGTTTTGGATGACAGCGAACTGAACTATCTCGTGGAACGGGGCATCGTCCATCCCGATATTTCAACGGAAGATGCTATCGAGGTGGCGTTGGTATCGCGCCTTGACTATCTGACCGCCCGGGACCAGGTAGAGGATGAGGCCCGCCAGGTGACCGTGGCGGCCGATGCGCTCAAGCCGGGACTGGACCTGATACTCGCCGCCAATATTGACACCATCGGTCAGGATAATTTCCAGCGTCTTGATGTGCGAACAGCTGATTGGTCGGCCGGGTTGGACTTGGATTTGCCACTTGATCGCAAGTCGGAGCGCAATGCGCTACGCACGGCGCTCATCAATCAAGAGCGGAGCATCCGCGATTATACGTTGACCGAGGACAGTATTAAGCTTGATGTCCGATCTGGCTGGCGTAACCTGGAGCAGGCACGGCTGGCGTACGAGATTGCGGAAGTCAGTGTAGAATTGAATAAGCGACGTGTGCGGGAGCAGGAAGTGCTGGCCGATGTAGGACGGGGCACCGCCATTAACCTGGTGGACGCCCAGAACGATTTGACCAGTGCGCAGAATGACTTGACCAACACGCTGATCGCCCATACTATTGCCCGTTTGGAGTTTTTGCGAGATATGGGTATTCTTTATATAAAAGAGAATGGGGGCTGGGAAGAGTTATACGGTGACGGGGATGAAGGTGTTGTGGACAGTGCTTCGGAGGAGTTGGTGACCGACGCTGCCATGGCACCGTGATGTGAATCGTCGACGGGAGCATGTCAGCAGATTTCTGCTCCCGCCGTCGCGGAATTGCAACAGAATGACAGAGGCAAATCTTTGCGGGATGAAACCGAATTGGTGGCGTGTGCCGCCCGCGGCGATGTCGAGGCGTTTGGTGCCTTGTTTGATCGCTATGCCCGCGAAGTATATCGACTGGCCTGTTCCATGGGACATGGCGGTGGAGATGCAGAAGATCTCATGCAGGATACGTTCTTAGCGGCCCTTGAAGGCATCACCCGATATGAGGGGCGTTCTACCTTTAAAACCTGGCTACTGGGAATCCTGTTTCGTCAGTCGGGCCAGCGAATTCGGTATGCCCGACGTCGGGAAACCGCGCCTTTTGACGAGCGTCAATCTACCGATGATCCCGGAAAACCGTTCCACGCCACGGTTCCCCGCCATGACTGTCGGTTAGACGTCCATGCTACGCTGAATACATTGTCCCCCGAACACCGCGCCGTTGTGGTGCTCAGAGAACTGGAGGGCCTGTCGTATGATGAAATTGCGACGACCCTGGAAATACCTCGTGGGACGGTAGAATCCCGTCTGTCTCGCGCCCGTGCGTTGCTCCGGGAGCAATTGCACGAGTACCGGAGTGCCCCGGCGAATGGGCATGCTGCCCAACGAAAACCCGTGGAGTCACGTCATGAATAAGTGTTTCATTGAGGAGTCCCATCAATTGGAGCGTTTTCACGATGGCGAGCTCGAAGCCGCCGCAGCGGAAAGCGTGCGTGGACACCTGGCGCAGTGCCCGTCTTGCCAGACCGCCCTGCGTGAGTTTGCAGAAATCGGGCACGCCCTCCGATCGCGTTTTGACCAGGAGCTCCCTGCAGGACTGACTGCACGTCTGCAATCGGCCGCCATGGCCCAACGTGAATCTCGCCGCCGACGCGTGGGGTGGGGATTGGTGGCCGCCGCAAGTGCCTTGCTGGTTTCCTCCCTTTGGCTGGTGGGCTACACGCAGCGGTCGGGCACGGATCGTCCTGAAGTCATGGCACAGTGGGAAGAATATGTGGTGTCCCCGCCGGTGGAGGAAGAAGAATATTCGGATGTAAGCAACCGCACGTTGGTCGCCATCCACATTCCAACCCATACGATGAGAGAGACTGGCAATGAATAACTTCAAACTCTTGGCGGCCGTTGCGCTCTGCATG
>JAUIMA010000521.1 GCA_030432675.1 Candidatus Hydrogenedentota bacterium
ATCCACCCAGAAACAGGACCCTTCGTATGGAATCAAATACACCTTCATCTACTTCGCCCTTGCGCGCGGTGCTCGCCATTCTCCTTCGAAATGTCACCGGTTTGGTCTTGCTGGCGGCGGGGATTACCCTTGGTTTTTACCTGGGGAGCGGCCGTGCGCCCCAGGAAAGTCACTCGGAGGCCCATCCGGCGGCACACGAAGAGGCGGGTCCTCAAGTCTGGACCTGCTCCATGCACCCCCAGGTACAACAGCCCAATCCCGGTCAATGTCCGCTCTGCGGCATGGATCTTATCCCCCTGGAGGAAGACAGGGGCGGCGGCGGTCCCCGCACCTTCAAGACCAGTGATGGGGCGAAGGCCCTCATGCAGATAGAGACCTCCGAAGTAGAGCACCGTTTTGTGGCCAAGAAAATACGGATGGTAGGCAAGCTCGATTTCGATGAAACCCGCCTGGGTTACATTACCGCCTGGGTGCCGGGACGTATCGACCGGCTCTTCGTGGATTATACCGGCGTAGAAGTGCAAAAGGGGGACCATCTGGTTGACCTCTACAGCCCCGAGCTTATTCTTGCCCAAGCGGAACTCCGGCAGGCCGCCAAGGCGGTGGCCGACATGCGGCCCACCGCGCCCGACGTCCTGAAGCGTACGGCGGAAACGACGCTGCAGGCCACCCGCGATAAGCTGCGTCGCTGGGGATTGACCGACCGCCAGATCAACGACGCAGAAACCAAAGGCGTTGGCTCAGACCACATCACCATCTATGCGCCCATGAGCGGCACGGTGATCGACCGGGTGGGTCAGGAAGGTATGTATGTCGACGAGGGCACCCGGGTCTATACCATTGCCGACCTTTCCACCTTGTGGCTCCAGCTGGATGCCTACGAATCGGATCTCACCTGGCTGCACTACGGGCAGTCGCTGACCTTTACGACCGAGGCCTATCCGGGTGAGACGTTTGAAGGCAAGATTTCCTTTATTGACCCCGTCTTAAACAAAGATACGCGCACGGTAAAAGTCCGCGTGGTGGTCGAAAACAAGGACAAGCGGCTCAAACCGGAGATGTTTGTCCGCGCCGTGGTGGAGGCCCAGGTCGCCACGGGCGGACGGGTGATGGATCAGGCCTTGGCGGGCAAGTGGATATCCCCCATGCACCCCGAGATTGTGAAGGATACGCCGGGCAGCTGCGACGTCTGTGGCATGGCCCTGGTCAAAGCGGAAAAGCTGGGCTATGTGCCCGCGACGGCGACCGAGTCTGACATGCCCCTCGTGATTCCCGCGTCCGCCCCCCTGGTCACCGGTACTCGGGCGGTGGTGTATGTGGAGCAACCCGGTGCCGAGGCACCGACCTATGAAGGTCGTAGCATCACCCTCGGCCCCCGGGCGGGAGATTACTATATTGTGGAGGATGGGTTGTCGGCCGGCGAACGGGTCGTTACCCGAGGTAACTTCAAGATTGATAGTGCCCTTCAGATTCAGGCCAAAAGCAGCATGATGTCCGGTGACGAAGCGGAAGATCATACCGGTCACGGTCACGCTATGCCGGACGCCGAGGCCGAAATTACGACCTATGAGGCCCCCGCAGACTTCAAAGCGCAACTGGCCGTTGTGATGGATGCCTACGCTACCCTGTCCGACGCGTTGGCTGCCGATGACGAAAGGGCCGGCGAGGTGTTGGTTCCTCCGTTCCTGCAGGCTGTTGACGGCGTCGACATGCAATTGCTGAAAGGCGATGCCCATATGGCCTGGATGACCTTGCTGGAGGAGTTGAAGCAATCTTCGGAGACGCTCCGTGCGCAACCTGATATCGAAACGCAGCGGAATGCCCTGGCCCCCCTTACCGCAGCCCTGACTCGGTCCGTCAAGACCTTCGGGCTTCCCGAGGGGCTCTCCGTCTGGCGCATGCATTGCCCCATGGCCCTGGATAGCGCGGGTGCGGACTGGCTCCAACTGGATGAAGAAAAGCGGAATCCCTATATGGGGGCGGCCATGCTGAAGTGTGGCACGGTGGAGGAATCTCTCACGGACCCGCCACCGGCCGCCGACCATGGCGCGACGGAAAGCATGAAAGAAGGTTCATCGACGAAGGCGGGTGATAATGCCTGATTCGAGAAATACTTTTCAGCCTGATCGCAGTACCATGTCGTTTATGGACAAGGTCATCTGGTTTTGTCTTACCAACAAACTCGTCGTCGGTATGATCATTCTGTTCGTCGTGGGATGGGGTATTCGTGTCGCGCCCTTCGACTGGGATGTCCAGTGGATGCCCCGGGACGCGGTCGCGGTGGATGCCATTCCGGATATCGGCGAAAATCAGCAGATTGTGTTTACGGAATGGATGGGCCGCTCTCCACAGGATGTGGAAGATCAGATCACCTATCCCATGACGGTCTCCCTCCTGGGTATCCCCCAGGTTAAGACCGTTCGGAGCTTTTCCTTCTTCGGCTTCTCCAGTATTTACATCATCTTCAAGGAGGACGCCGAGTTTTACTGGTCGAGGAGCCGGGTGCTGGAAAAGCTCAACAGCCTCCCCGCTGGGACCCTCCCCGCTGACGTGCAGCCTACCTTGGGACCCGATGCGACGGCCTTGGGGCAAATCTTCTGGTATACCCTCGAAGGCCGTGACCCCCATGGCAATCCCACGGGCGGTTGGGACCTCGCGGAACTCCGCAGTACCCAGGATTGGTACGTGCGCTATGGCTTGCAGGCCGCAGATGGGGTCAGTGAAGTAGCATCCATCGGTGGTTTCGTGCAGGAATACCAGATTGACGTGGACCCCGATGCCATGCGTGCCGCCCGGGTGAAGCTTTCTGATGTCTTCAACGCCGTTCGCTCCTCCAACGTAGATGTGGGTGCCCGCACCATCGAAGTGAACAGCGTGGAATATGTGGTCCGCGGTCTCGGATTCATCGAAAGTGTTTCCGATATCGAAGAAACCGTCATCGTGGCCAACGACAACGTGCCCATCCGCATCAAGGACGTGGCGAAAGTGACCCTTGGTCCCGCCTTGAGACGGGGAGCCCTCGACAAAGAAGGGGGCGAAGCGGTCGGTGGTGTGGTGGTGGCCCGTTATGGGGCGAATCCGCTCGAGGTCATCCGAAACGTCAAACTGAAGCTCGAAGAGATCGGGCCGGGGCTTCCTGCCAAGGCATTCATTGATAGGGGCAAGGTGCGCCATGCCGAGGTCGTTGCATTCGCCGAAGCAGCGGGCTTTGATGCGTTTTCGGAGGGGGCCCTGAATCAGGATGGCTGGTTGGCGTGGCTTCGGGCGAACCCCGATGACTGGCCCGAATGGGCGACCATCAGCCAGATCACGGCAGTGCCCTTCTATGATAGAACGGGGCTTATCAAAGAGACCCTCGGCACCCTCAATACCGCACTCTTTCAGGAAATTCTGGTCACCATCATTGTCGTAATCGTCATGCTACGCCATCTGCGGAGTTCCCTGCTGATCAGCGGACTCCTCCCCTTGGCCGTGCTGATGTGTTTTATTGCGATGAAGCAATTCGGCGTGGACGCCAATATTGTGGCCCTTTCGGGTATTGCTATTGCCATTGGCACCATGGTGGACATGGGGGTAGTGATCTGCGAAAACATCCTCCAGCAACTGGACGATGAGGAAAGCGACGCGTCTCCCCTTCAGCGTATTTATGAGGCCAGCAGTGAAGTGGGCTCGGCCGTGTTGACCGCCGTAGCGACCACCATTGTGAGTTTCTTGCCGGTGTTTACTATGACGGCCGCCGAAGGAAAACTCTTTCGCCCTCTGGCCTACACCAAGACCTTCGCGCTTATCGCCTCGGTCATCGTTGCCCTCACGATTATTCCCCCGGTTGCCCACGTGTTGCTCGGTCAGACGTCGCGCTCGGGCGCGCGGCGACTCTTCGGACCCACGCTGTTGGTGCTCGTAGGAATCGTAGCGCTATTCTATGCTCCCTGGTGGCTGGGTGTCCTGGCCATTTTGCTCGGTATCTACCAAGGCCTTGTTCCCCTGCTACCGACTTCCGTTACCCGTTTCGGAAGCCTCATTACCAATGGCACCATTGTCCTCATGGTGGCCCTCTTTCTCGCAGGTGATTGGTCCCCTCTTGGCGCCGAACGGGGCCTGGCCAGTAACATGCTTTTCCTCGCCATTCTGCTGGGTGGATTGCTCGGTTTCTTCCAGGTCTTTCAATGGTGTTACGTACCGATCCTCCGGTGGCTGCTCCACCATAAGGTGCTCTATCTCGGCGTGGCGATGGTCGTGGTCCTGGCGGGCTTTTCGGTGTGGCTGGGTTTCGGAACGCTCTTTGGCTTCGTGCCCCGGATGGCCGAACGCGCCGGCATGGACCCCACGCGAATCACGAGCAACACGGTGTGGTCCAAGGCGGTTCATACCTTCCCGGGACTTGGTAAAGAGTTCATGCCGCCCCTCGATGAGGGCTCCTATCTCTACATGCCCACCACCATGCCCCACGCGTCCATTGGGGAATCGCTCAGCGTGCTCCAGATGCAAGACCGGGGCATTACGGCCATTCCGGAAGTCGCCTCCGTCGTGGG
>JAUIMA010000522.1 GCA_030432675.1 Candidatus Hydrogenedentota bacterium
ACGCTGGTTTGTTGTTTTGTTTTGTCCGCTGTGGCGGCGGTGGGGGAGCCATCCCCTTCTTTCAGCCGTGACATCCACCCCATCCTGTCCGACAAGTGCTTCGGCTGTCATGGCCCCAGCGCGTTGAACCGCAAAGGCAAGTTGCGCTTGGATGTGCCCGATGGTGAATTCGGCGCGCTGACGCTCCGGGGCGATGACTTTATCGTGAAGCCGGGCAGTCCCGAGGAAAGCGAACTGTGGCGTCGCATTACGACCGACGACCCCGATGACCTCATGCCGCCGGAGGAATCCCACAAGGCACCCCTCGACGCCGACGAGCAGGCGCTGATTCGCCAGTGGATCCTGGATGGCGGGGAATACCAGCCCTTCTGGTCCTTCATCCCGCCCAAACGGGCCCCGGTGTCCCCCCTGCAAAATGCGGCGTGGCGCGAACACTCCATCGACAAGCGGGTCATGGCGCGCCTCGAAGCCGAAGGCCTCACGCCCAAGGCCGAAGCCGACAAGCGGACCCTACTCCGCCGACTGACCTTTGACCTCACCGGCCTGCCGCCGACCCTCGAGGAAATCGACGCCTTCCTCGCCGACGAACGCCCCGATGCTTATGAGCGTGTGGTGGATGAGCTCCTGTCCCGTCCGTCCTACGGCGAACACATGACACGCTATTGGGCCGACCTCGTGCGCCTCGCCGACACGAATGGGATGCACAAGGATTTTCCCCGGGACTTTACGACCTACCGGGACTGGTTGATTCGCTCCTTCAACAACAACCTGCCCTTTGATGAATTCCTCGCCTACCAGTTGGCGGGCGATCTCTACGAAGACCCCACGCAAGACCAGCTCGTGGCCTCCGGTTTTAATCGCCTCCACCTGATCATTGACGTAGGAACGGCCCTACCCGAAGAGAGCCTCCATAAGAACATCCTCGATCGGGTGGCCGCTTTCGGAACGACCTTTCTTGGGCTCACCGTGCAGTGCGCCCAGTGCCACGATCATAAATACGACCCTATCAGCCAGAAAGAGTTTTTTCAGTTCTACGCTTTCTTCAATAATTTCGATGGAGAGCCCGAAACGACACGTCGCCCGGAACGGGGCCTCCAGCCGCCCTTCATCTATCTCACCAACGATGCGCAAGAGCAGCAACTGGCCGCATACGACGCGGACCAGGCGCGGCTCAAGGCCATCCGTGAGGCCATCGTGGGACGGGAAGCCGGGGCGGGCGCCTGGCCTGAGAACACGGACGTGTCCGCGCCTTGGATATGGAGTGACCCCTCCCAAAAGTCGGAGTCGGTCACGATGCGTCGGGTAGTCGCCTTCGACACGCTGCCTGCGAAAGCCCGGGTGCGATTTACCGGATTGGGTTCCGCCGAACTCCGCCTCAACGGTACGTGGCTGGGCCAAGGTGTGGGGCCCGACCAGGGTGTTGAGGCCGATGTGTCCACCGTGTTGGTACCGGGCGAAAATCTCATCACCATCTACGCAACGGGAGACGCTGGCGTGGCCTTCGTGCTGGATTACAGCGTGGATGGCGTCATTCAGACCCTCACTTCCGACGCAGACTGGGAAGTTCGCGCCGCAGGGAAGGGCGACTGGAAATCGGCCACAGTGATTCACGATGGTGCCCATCAGAAGGAGTGGGTCCAAAAAGTGTTGCCGGAAAACATCACCCGCCTCGCACGCGATGAGGCGGCGATTGCGGCAGAGCGCAAAGCGTTCCTCGACACCATCCCGGCGGCCATGGTCATGCGTGAGAAAGAGCCGCCCCGACCGGCAACGATGTTAATTCGAGGCGAGTATGATGCGCCCGGTGAGCCCGTAGAGCGAGCCACCCCGGAGTTTCTGCCGGCGCTCTACCAGAAAGAAGAGCGGTACACCCGGTTGGATTTGGCGAAGTGGCTGGTTGCGCCGGAGCATCCCTTGACGGCCCGCGTGGCGGTGAACCGATTCTGGCAACAACTCTTTGGTGTGGGGCTGGTGAAGACCTCCGAAGATTTCGGCGCCCAGGGAGAGCCACCGAGCCACCCGGATCTGCTCGATGACCTGGCTCTCGATTTTATTGCGTCTGGATGGGATGTAAAGGCCCTCATGCGCCACATGGTGCTCTCCAAGACCTACCGCCAGTCCTCCGACGCGACCCCCGAAGAGTTCCGGCGTGATCCCGAAAACAGACTTCTCGCCCGGGGCGCGCGTTACCGCATGGATGCCGAAATGGTCCGCGATCAGATTCTGGCGGTGAGTGGTCAGCTCAATCCCACGCTCTACGGCGACAGTGTAAAGCCGCCCCAGCCACCAGGACTCTGGGAAATGGTGAGTATGGCCGAGCCCAAGACTTACGTGGCCGACGAAGGAGAGAAGATTTATCGTCGGAGCCTCTACACCTATTGGCGGCGCGGTATGCCACCGCCCCAGATGACGATTATGAACGCCCCCTCCCGGGAGTTCTGCGTGGCCCGCCGGGAGCGGACGAATACGCCCCTTCAATCTCTGTTGCTGATGAACGAGCAGGAGTACTTCAAGGCGGCCCAGGCCTGTGTGGAGGCGACGGTGACACCGGGTATGAACCAGGAAGAGGGCCTGCGCCGCATTTATGAAAAGATCACCAGTCAGGTGCCCTCACCAGAGCGGCTCCAGCTCATGGCGACGACGCTCGAGGATTTCAAGGGACTCTATGAAGGAGACCCGGCCCTCGCTGCGTTGGTGGTGCCCGCTTCCCCGGATTTGGCCCCGGAAGCCCGGGCCGATCGCGCCGCATGGACCATGGTGACCCACAGTCTCTTAAATATCGAACTCGCAAAGGTAAGACGATGACCAACCGCACCTTCCAACAATTTTGCGACACCATGAACCGCCGTCAATTCATTAAGCGCGCCAGTATGGGCCTTGGTGCGGCGGCGTTGAGCAGCCTGGCACCGTCCGCGCAGGCCCTGCCGGCTCCGGGCTATCACTTCACGCCCAAGGCCAAGCGGGTCATTTTTCTCTTCATGGCAGGCGGTCCCAGTCAGTTGGACCTCTTCTACTACAAGCCCAATCTGGAGCGCCTGCACGGACAGCCCCTGCCCTCCGAAATCAGCAACGGGCAACGGGTCACCGCCATGACCCGGGGTAAAGAGCAGCGCATCTGTTCGTCCATTTTTAAGTTCGCGCCCCAGGGGCAGAGTGGCCTCATGATGAGCGAACTGCTGCCCCACCTTTCCGCCCATGCCGATGATATCTGTATGATTAAATCGACGCATACGGGTGCCATCAACCACGACCCCGCGAAGACGTTCTTTTGTACTGGTTCCGAAATGCCGGGCAAGGCCAGTATGGGCTCCTGGCTCAGCTATGGCCTGGGTACCATGAACCGCGACCTCCCCGACTTCATCGTGCTCACATCGGCTTTCTGGTCAGGAAAAGTAAATGTACAGGCCCTCTACAGCCGCCTGTGGGGCACGGGATTCTTGCCCTCTAAACACCAGGGTGTGGCCTTCCAGTCGGTGGGCGACCCCGTGCTCTTTTTGTCCAACCCGCCCGGTGTCAATCGGGACGCTCGCCGTAAAATGCTGGATTTCGTGGCCCAGGTCAATGCGGAGCAGGAATTGGCGACCGGTGACCCCGAAATCAACACGTCGATTGCCCAACAGGAAATGGCGTTCCGTATGCAGATGTCCGTGCCCGAGCTCACGGACCTGAGCGTAGAGACACCTGCCACTATGTCCCTATATGGGCCTGAAGTCGAAAAAGTGGGCTCCTTCGCCCGCAACTGCCTCCTCGCCCGCCGCATGGCCGAGCGGGATGTACGTTTTATCCAGCTCTTCCACCGGGGTTGGGATCATCACACCCGCTTACCGGAGAACTTGCGCGGCCAGGCCCAGGACGTGGACCAGCCCATCGCGGGCTTGCTGCAGGACCTGAAACAGCGGGGTCTGCTTGACGACACGCTCGTAGTCTTCGCCGGGGAATTCGGTCGCACCACCTATGCGCAAGGGATGAAGGATGGCGACCGGACGGATTATGGCCGGGACCACCATCCCCGTTGCTTCACGACGTGGATGGCCGGGGGCGGCATTAAGGGCGGCATGAGCTATGGCGAGACCGACGATTTCTGTTACAACATCGTGAAGGACCCGGTACACGTCCGTGATCTACACGCTACCATGCTCCACCAGTTGGGCATCGACCACAACAAACTGAACTTTCCCTTTCAAGGGCTCGACCAGAAACTTACCGGCGTGGAACCGGCCCAGGCCGTCAAGGCGATTATTGCGTAAGCGGGGACTGCGCCCTATGGAGCCCCGGCGGCCTGCCGGCATACGGGCCACCGGCCCGATGACTCCGCCGTACCGCATCTGAGCCCCCCCAAAAAATCTCTCGTGCCACGCGATGCCGAGTTTAACGAGGTTTCGTGTGCGTGGAGGAAGGGTGAACGTCTTGCCAGCGATGCACACTGTGTGCGGGCGTCCGCAATATCAGTGGGGCGCGAGTGGGACGCCCGAATCGAATCCCTCTCCATGGGCCAGGGTCATCAGGGCTCCATGCACACGAAA
>JAUIMA010000523.1 GCA_030432675.1 Candidatus Hydrogenedentota bacterium
TGGGCGACGGACTTCAGCGCTATGACTTGGCGCATGTCCCGGAACGAGGCGGGTTGCTCACCCAGGGAAGTCTACTTAGCATGGGCGGCGATGATGCTTCCATGGTGACCCGGGGACTTTTCGTTTTGAACAGTATCCTTCGGGGCACCGTGAATGATCCCCCTCCCGGCCTGGATACCACCCCTGTACCGTCAAGCCCCGGAGCGTCCCAACGGGTTATAGCAGAAGGCCGTCTGAATACGGGGGCATGCAGTGGATGTCATACGGTTTTCGAGCCCCTCGCCTTTGGCCTCGAAAAATTCGACGGCCTCGGCGGCTATCGGGAGTCCGACGAGTTCGAGAACGCCTTGCGTGAGGATGGATTCGTGCTCGTACCGGGCGAGGCGGAACAACGGCCATACGCCACGATAGCGGAACTGATGGACGTGCTGGCGGCCAGTGACCGCGTCGAAGAAACCCTGGCCTGGAAACTTGCCCAGTTTTCCGTTGGTCGTCCGCTTGGTCCTCATGATATCGCCACCATGACCACCGTCATCGCGGAAAGCAAACGGGGCGGAAGTACCTATCAGAGCCTTATAAGGGCAATTGTAATGAGTGATTTAACCAGAAAAACCTTCACGGAAAGCTACTCATGAAACAACCCGCCTTCAATCGTCGCACGCTCCTGAAAGGCCTTGGCGGCATCGCCATCGGCCTCCCGTTATTGGAAGAAATGACGGTGGCGAACCTGGCCGCTGCCCAGACCCCCGCCGTACCGGTTCGCGCTTTCAACCTCTTCTTCGGTCTGGGAATTCCCGCACCGCTGCAGACGGAAGGCTATGACGGAGTTCTGGAGCCGCTGGCACCGCTACGGGACAAGCTGCTTATCATGCGCAACATCGACCAGGTACGTTGCGACGAGTCCGGCATCAATGCCCACTTTGATGGCGCATCGGGAGCCTTTACCGCTGAGCCACCCAGTGGTGAAGCCAAATCCGGAGGCCCTTCTATCGATCAGGTGATTCGCCGGGCCCACTATCCAGACGGTATGCCCCCCGGCATGGTTCCCACGCTGGTGGCAGGCACCTTTTTCCGCAGGAGTCGGGTCAGTCGCTATGTCCATAGTTACAATCCCGATGGTACCGTGGCGGCTTCTATGCAGGAACAACCACGAGACGTGTTTGAACGGGTCTTTGGCACCCTGGGCGACGTGGGCGAAGATGACTTTCGGAAAGAGCGCCTGAAACGAAGCGTTCTGGATGCGGTCGTAGGCCAATACCGCCAGATTACGGGAGCCAATTCGCCCCTGGGCGCGGCATCCAAACGACGCGTCGCAGACCATCTGGACAAAATCCGTGAATTTGAGCAACGGGCCTATGAGATGAGTGCCCGCCATCCAGACAGTCCAGAGCTCCCCCCCCGCTCCGCCTTGTTGCACGGTGGTGAGGCGGACCCGGGCGGTGAGGGCATCGATATCACCCTGGATGAACTGACCACGGAATGGCGGCTCATGGCCGATCTCTATGCGCTGGCTATCCAGACGGACCGCGTGCGATTTGGTGCCCTGACCTTCCTGGCGGCCGGAGAGCGTATTCGCCTCACGGGAGACTACCTCTATAACGGCGAAAAGCGATTTACCTTTGATGATGGCGCACAACTCAACGCGTCGGGTGCGGCTGGATGTAGCCATGAATGGTGGCACAAATTCAATCCGGACAAAGAGAACGTACAGCTCCGCGCCCATGCCCACATGAAAATGCGGGAGCTTGCCTATTTCCTGGGAAAACTCGATAACGAAGACGCGGTGGACGCAAACGGAAAGTCCATTCTGGAGAACATGCTCCTGACCATTTCCACCGAATCGGGGGACGGGCGCCATTCCGATGTAAAACGGGAACTCTCCGGAGTCTTCCACGCCATCACCAGTGCCAATGGCCGCTTTAAGACCGGCGATATCATGGAAGTCGGTAAGGAAGGAGTGGACGTGTACAACACCATGCTCGATGCCATGGGGGCGAGCGACCGTTTGGGTCCTGCGGCCCGGGACCGTACGGACGTCGACGGAATTCGAGCGTAGACAATAAATCCCGGCCCTTCAACCATGTATTGTTCTTCTTCCGCACCACGCACCTGATTGGATTTGTATTGTCTTCTTACTTCCGCTTCATTGTTTGTACCAGCGCTATCTTCTCAAGTTCCTATCTCTTTGCTGAGCCCATCACGCGCATCTGGTTGACCCATCCGGTGAGCGACGCGTCCCAGTTGATGGTAAATTGGGAGACGGAATCGCCGGCCTCCTCGGAAGTCCGGTTCGGGGCCAACCGGGAACTGGACCAAACCCGAGTCAACGACACCCTCTCTACCCTCCACCAGGTGTCCATCCCCTTTCCGGAGACCGGTGTGTTGCACTATCAGGTGCGCTCTGCCGAGGATGCATCGGAGATTCACTCGGTAAAGAGTTATGAAGGGGACACGCTTCGGGTTGCACTCGCTGCGGACTGGCAAAGCTATCCCTCATTGGACGCCCTGCTGGCGGACGATCCCCATTTGCTGGTGGGTGCAGGTGATCTGGTGTCGCACCTGATCACCTTTGAGATGACGGGCGAACCCAACAACATCGGGCCCTTTTCCCGGTTCATTGGCCGGTATCCGGCACTCTTTTCGCGCACGCCCTTTATGCCGGCCCTCGGCAATCACGACCGCCAAATCAGGCCCCGTATGTTTGAGCCCCTCAATGACCCAACCTACGATATCGAGGCCGTGGCCTTTCAGCGCTTCTTTCGCCTCCCCGGAGTCGGCTGGAAATGGCACCTCGACGTGCCCGGCTTCGACCTCCGATTCATCGCCCTGGACCTGAACCACATTTCCGACATGGGGAGCAATTGGCAGAGCTGCCATCCCTTTGATGACGGCTCCGCCCAGTTTCAGTGGTACCGCGACCTCATGCCGAAGAGCACGCAACGCTTTGTGGTCACGGTGTACAACGAGCAACACCGCCAGGTGCGCCAGCAGAACGACGGTGCCTGGGGCGACCTCATCCAACAGGGCACCATGGCCATCACGGGTTTTGGCTTGTTCGCGGAGCGCTCCGAAGTGGAGGGCTTCCCCTATCTCAACACCGCGCTGAAAAAAGGACCCGTCTATGCCGACAAAGGAAACGCCCTGTTTCTGGAAAGCGTGCCGAATTACTTATTGCTCACCGTGCCCCGGGGCAAGGGTGAGATGACGGCGACCTTCAAGGGTCTCGATGGCGCAACGCTGGATGAGACGTCGTGGCCGGGGCGCAAGTGAAAGGACCTGAAGGACTCAAAGGACCCAAAGGACAGCGTTCGATAAAGGCCGCGACGTGCCAGCAGATAGTCTGAGGCTACAGCCAGCAAACGTTTCCGTTCGTCACTCCGCACGTAACACGCCGCATCATTCCAGATGCTCCGCGTCGTCCTGTCCTTTAGGTCTTTTTCGTCCTTTAAGTCCTTCGTTGAATTCCCATCAAACCCGACTCCACCCTGCCCTCCTACTCCGCTCCCACCTGACTCATCTTATCCGTCAGGCGCTGCCAGGCGTCCACAGCCTGCTCGGCGAAGTGGGTGACCCCTTCGCGCTCTTTGATTTCCACGAGGCGCGCGTAGCTCCCGTCCCGCTTGGCCTGGGCGGGCAGGCGGTGACACTTGAGAAAGAGCAAGGGCAGGCGGGCCATCTCTACCCGTTCCAGAATCTCCTGGTTGTCCGCCACCCGCTCCGCTTCATCGAGAATGCGTTCACCCTGACGAATAAAATCGTCGGTATACAAGGCATTGTCTGGCTGAATCCAGATCGTGAAGTGCGTATCCGCCGTTACCAGCCCCTGAACGAGGTCGAAGTATTCGCGGATGTATTGGCCCGAACGCCCATAGTAACCGTACATAAAATCATCGATGATGGGCTCCACTTCCGCCTCGGGATTCCAGAGCAGTTTCGCGATGAGATAGGCCTTGAGCTCCGAAAATTCGCCACCGCGACTCTGATAGGCGGCCTGCTCCATAATTCCAATCGCGTGGTGGTCCCGCAGGGTCTGGATGTTGGGCTGTAGCACGCTGAAGTTCGGGAAGGGCATAACGTAGTTGCTGAAGCTCACCACGTAATCCCACACGTAAATACGGGGCGCAATTTCCGCCCAGCCCTTCATGTCGGCCACGAAATCCACATTCTGCGGGCAGGACAAAAAGTCATGGGCGAAACAGCACTCGATACTGCAGAATCGAATGACCACGTTTTCCCGAGGGCGAATGTGTTTCGAAGGCTTGCGGGTGTATTGGTAGGCCAGGGTGCCCACGAACTTGTCGGGGAACTCGGCTTCCACCCGTTTGGCCACCTGATTCACAAACCAGAGCATGGGACCCGCTTCGCTCTCTTCGTGCGTGGCGATGGCCTGACAACTACCGCATTCACAGGCATTGTGCCAGTCATTTTGTGAGACCGAGTAAATAAGGTTGCCCGGGTTATCACGCATGCGCTGCTTCAGGCGCTCGGTGATAATGTCGAGCACG
>JAUIMA010000524.1 GCA_030432675.1 Candidatus Hydrogenedentota bacterium
AGCGGCGTGGTTTTATTGGCCACGTGGTGGGGCGGGTGATGCGGGGGGCATTGCGTCGGTGCAGTCCCCGTCAGATGAAGCGCTTGGCCAGGGGCCATATTTCGGCGATGGGCTTCTTCAGGCCGCTGCAATGATAAAGGGGGACGTTGTTTTCGTAGGGCATGACGTAGGGGTGCTGGAAGCGACCCAACTCCTCGACGGATTCGCAGGTTGCCTCCAGCTGTTCCCGGTCGATGCCATAGGCCAGGAAACTGTCGTCGGAAAAATCGCCGGGTCCCCAGAGGTAGTAATTGTTATGGCCGGAAACGACGCGCGGCAGGGTGAACTGGTCGGAATAGTATTCCAAGGCACCGGCTTCGCCATAGTTACCAACCATGATGGTCAGGGGCTGGTCCTTTTTGGATGCCAGGGGGCCATACTGTTCCGCAACGAACGCGGCAAGCGCTTCCCATCCAAAGCGGTCGGCGAAATATTGGGGCAGGGCGCTGGCCTCCCCCCGTTCCATCTGGGAAGGTCCCATACCGAGCCGCGCCTGATAGTTCATGAATCCATCAGGCGACAAGAGCGGCAATGACATGGGCAGAAAGACCACGCCCGAGAGGGCCATGGGAGCCACGAGGGCGGCGCGCCATCGGGGGAATTTTCGCGTGCCCTGTTCCCAGGCTACCGCACCCAAGGCCAGCAACATGGGCATGATGGGCGACAGGTAATAGACCTTGCCGTTGGTGAATCCAAAGGTAAAAAAGACCACGAGAAAGGACAGGCCAAGAACCCGATACTGTTTTCCTTTGGGATGGAAAAGCGCGTAGCCCAGACCTGCTATCCAGACGGCCGCGTTCAGGGGGTGCATTTCGAGAATAATTCCCAGGAAAAGTTGGAGGGGGGTCATGGGGGTGTTTTTGAGGGTGGTGGCGTTGTGCATGAACTCCAGGGTAGGCGCACCATGTATCACCTGCCAGAGGACGTGAGGGAGAAAGAGCAGCCCGGCCAACAGGCCGCCAATCCAGATTTCCTTCTTCAGAAAGACCTTGCGGTGCTCCGTCAGCAGGAGGGCCATGACCACGCCGAAACCGAAGAAGGCCACACTGATCTTGTTCTGGAGCCCCACCCCGGCCACCAGGCCGAAAATGATCCAATAGCGGCCTGCTCCGGTGTTGAGGAAGCGGACAAGGACCCAGGCGAGGGCAACCCAGCACAGCTGATCGAAGACGTTCATAGAGTAGAAATTACTCATGGCCAGAAAAAGGGGCGCAATGAGGACGGCCAGACACGCCGTGGCCTGGGCGAAACGTCCGCCGCCCAGCTCCCGAACGAGCACCCCAGTGAGAAAGACGATCAGGGCTCCCGCAACCAGGGCTGGCACACGGAGGGCCACAACGCTGTCACCAAAGAGACCTGTCCAAACGGCGAGAAAGGCAATCGAAAGGGGTGGGTGATCCACATACCCCCAGTCCAGATGGCGCGCACAGGCGAGGTAATAAAATTCATCCCGGAAGATACCGTATCGGCCGAGGCACATGAGATGCATCAACACCTTAGCCACCGCGAAAACAATGGGAATCCGAACGTCGCGAAAACTCAGGGTGGGTGCGTGTTTGGCCTGTTCCATTGGCCTATCATAGCACAGAAACAGTACCCCGGCTTTTCAGCGTCGTGGTCTTGGGCTTCACGCCAACGACGCAATCGGGCAGCGCAGCGCGTCGCTGCCGTCCCCTTACACGAATCCCTTTTTACGTTTCTTGGGATTCTGGTGGGCGATGATGCGGTCGTAGATGGTCTTACGCTCTCGCTCAAGGAGCTTGCGTTCATCGGGCCAGAACATTTCGGGCAAGTCGTCGAGGGGTGCCCAGATCATTTCGTCGTGATGCTCCGTATCGAGGATGGTCCCCTCCAGTTGGGTGGTTGCGTAGAGGAAATAGTGGTTGACCGACCACTTGTCCTTTTTTTCACTCAGGCGCTCCAGGACGGCAAGGTCACCCAGGAGGTGTATCTCCGTCAGGCCTGCTTCCTCTTCGATTTCGCGGAGCGCGGCGACGTCGAGACTCTCGTCGGCTTCCAAGCCTCCCTTGGGGAGCACATAGCCGGTACATCCTTTTTCATGGACGAGGGCCACGAAGACATTGCCACGTTCAATGCGGACGACGGCGCCACCGGCGGAAACCCGTTCGGGAAGGTTTTCGGTGCGGGTGTACCAGGATTCATCGATGGGGATAGACATGTGGGGGGCACTCCAAGGCAATATACCGCACCACGGGGGTGGGTGAAAACAGGCTGGTGAAAGGGCAATTATAGCACGGGTGAAATGGCTTGTTCCCTCAGGGCTTTCGTGCTATATTTTTGAAGCGCAGCGAAAGGGAGCAGGATGAGCGAGAACACAGCTTCGGGGTACCCCCATACCGATTGGCCGGTTGGTCACTACGCCCGCGATTTTATCGTGGGCCTTGTTGTATCCGGTGCGTTGATGCTGGTCGGCGTCAAGGTGTTGCTAACGGCGAGTATGCTGATTTTCATGTACCACGGCGATCAGGGGACAGGTATTTCCGGACTCACCATGGTGTTGCTGAATGTCTGCAACTGGATCGCGTGGAACGGATTTTCGCTGGCCCTGTGTACTTCGCTTCCTCTCGCAGCCTTGTATTCAAAGTGGGGGCCCCGCCCCGCACTTCGGCGACGCATGGTGCGCATCGTATTCTGGTCGTTCCTGGTGCTGCAGATTGGACTGCTGATCGGGGTGTCCCTGCCCTTGCTGACAATGGAGCCGGGTTAATACACGATAAAGGCGACGAGGGCCACCAGGATTATCAGGGCGGTGACGCCCATACCGACAAGTTTGCGTCGGGCTTCCCGTCGGCGCGCTTCATACTTTGCCCGCACCTCTGGCGGCATGTCATTGATGATGGCATTATCTATCAGGGCTTCGTCGGCGACCAGATGGGCGACCTGATCCTGTTCGGCGGGTTCGGTGGGATCGTCCCATGCTGCCACCGCGGCTTCTCCATACTCCCCAAATACGACGGGTTTTTCCCCGGCTTCGAGGTCATTGAGGGCGGTGGATGCCATGGCACCGGAAACGGGCAGTTTTCCGACGGGCTGATTGCACTGGGGGCAGGGTTGGTTGTCTCCCAGGCCGATATCTACGGAGACCGACTGACCACATGCGGCACATTGAATCGCTAGCATAGTTCACTCCTCCATCAGGTTGCTGCATCCAGATTAGCACATAGAGGAGGAAGGTGACCACGGTTTTTTACGTGGTTTGGGTGCCCGGTTACTCGGAAGTGGAGTGATTGAGGAGCCAGTCCTGGTAGCGGTGGAGTTTCCAGAGCCGGAAGCGCTCTTCCCAGGGCTTTCCGCTGTCTTCCGGCAGGTCGCCGGGACGGAAGGGGGCGCTTTCCCAGGACTTGGTACTATTGTCGACCGAGGCCGTTACGATAGTGCGGCCGTCACGGTCAAAGGAGGCACTCAAAATACCGCCTGCGGGATCTTCCAGGGTGATCATGAGGGAACCATCGGCCGTGTTCCAGACATTGGCCGTCTTGTCGTCGGATGCCGTGACCACCCGGCTGCCGTCGTCGTTGAAGGAGGCCGTCATAATCGCGCTGGCGTGGCCTTCCAGGGTGGCGACGAGTTGGCCCGTGCGGGCATCCCACACTTTGGCCGTTTCATCTTTGGAGACCGTGGCAATCCGGGCGCCATCCGGGCTGAAGATAGCATTCATGACGCCGTCGGAGTGGCCTTCCAGGGTGTAGAGCCGTGCGGACGTGCCGAATTTCTGGGCCTTGCGCGCCGACTCCGATGCCCGGTCAGTTTGGCCGCGATCCAGGTAGATCATCGCCATCTGCACGGCCGCCTCGTGGGCGAACTGGCCCTCGCCAGACACCAGCCGCTCGTAGTCCAGTAACGCATCGTTTTCCAGCCCCGAAGTCTGCAGGCAGAGCGCGTAGAAAAACCGCGCACTATCGGAGGGCCGGGTGGCGTCCAGGGGGCGCAGCAGGGGCAGGGCCTGGTCAAAGTTGCCCTGTGCCATATGGAGCAGGCCCAGACGGGTGCGGGCTGCGGTATCCGGTTTCGCCGTTCCCGATACCACCGCACTCAGGGCGTCCGTCGCCGCAAAGTCTTCCCCTCGCAAACTGGACACATACCCCTGGGCGAGCCGCACATCCGGATCCCCCGAGCCGGCCTCGTTTAGCGATGCCCGCGCGGCGTCCAGGTCGCCCGACAGGGCGCCGGAAATACCCTTGAACTTGGCGATGTCACTCGCCGAACCGCCCGCCTGGGCAAGCCGGTCCAAGGTGGCAATGCTCGCGTCCGCGGCACCCGACGCGCCCTGAGCCAAAGCCAGCATGCGCAGGGCCCTGGCATTGTCGGGGTGATGCTCAACCAGGCGCTCCAGCGCGGCCAACTCCCGTTTGTCGCCGGCTTCACCGTCAATCTCGGCGGCGGCAAGCACCGCCATGAAGCCCAATGCTTCGTCCTCGGGACGGAGTCGAACGGCATCCTCAAA
>JAUIMA010000525.1 GCA_030432675.1 Candidatus Hydrogenedentota bacterium
CGCGGGAAATTCATCTTCGGGAGGATGCCATGGGGGGCCGCTTTCTGGCCCGCAAGATACTGATTGATGGCATCATGTGCGGCGGCGACCTCTTTGCTACCGAACATGCGAAAGCGGTCAGTTTTGTCGCCACCGATGAACGCCCCCTCCGGGTCTGTCTGCTGCGCGGACTCTCCTGCCAGGACTATGGCGAAGTGCTGACCATGGAATCGGGCTCGTTGCTGAATTCGGCCATGAAATTGCGCCAACGGCTGGACCACCTCGAGGAGCTCAGCGAGTTGTCCGAGCGGGAAGCCGATGATATGGCCGGCAACGTGCTCCTTTTTGTGCTGGGTGAGGCGGATACCAAGGAAAAAGTTCAGGATATTCAAAAGCGGCGCCAGCGCCTGTCGTTTATGGAACGGCTTATCGCTGGCATTCGTTCTCTGGTGATGGCAGCGGAAGATCGCATCAATAATGTCAACTCCCAAATGGGCGATCCTAATACCCAGTCGCGGGAGGAAAAGGCGACCCTCGATGAGTTGCGCCGTGAACTGCTTGCCCTTTCCCGGGAAGGCAGTATCGAGCCCGAGCTGCACCAGGAAAAAGAGGATGTGCTCTATCTGGGGCGGAAACTGCAGCGCCGGGGTATGTCGCAACAGGGCTTGCAGCAGGTGCTGGAGCGCCTGTTGGCCAAGAGCGAAGGAATCCAGCGCCGTGCCACCGATTTGTCGCGCCAGTTGCAGCGGGAAGAATCCGCCATCGAACGGGCCATGGGGCGCGATGCATTGCTGGAACGGGCCCGGGAAGAATGCTCGCGGGTCGAGATGCTGAAACAGCTCGCAGCGGCGGCCCGGAAGCGCTCCGCAGGTGATGTTTTCAAACAACGGCTGGGCGACCGTTATGTGAAGCTCCTCCAGCGCACCATGGAAAACCGGCTTTCCCATGCCAACAGCTACCGGGCCTCGTGCCAGGAAGTCCACGACCGCATCGAGCAACTACGGGAAAAACTGTGGCGCGAATACATGGTCTCCTTGCCAGACCACGTGCTTCAGGGCTGGGCCGTCGGTGGGGCGCGCATCGAAGGCACCTTCTCCCCGGATATCCTCATCAGCCCCTGGCGCCACCTTATGGATGACCCCTCGGGCGGGATTAAGAGTTGCGTGATTACGTCTTCCGACGAGAAGCTCAAGAACGTGCACCAATCCTTTCTTCGGACCGCGCGAAGCACTATCGAATCCCTCGAATTGCCGGGTGAGGATGAGCCCCCGCTCTCTATCAACATCTGACGCACCCCCCGGCGGCCCCAAACTGCGCCGTGCCATTGAGTCAACTTTGCGGGCCGTGCTATGATCGCCGGGTCTCAACGCCTCGATGTCGTGGCGGAATTTATCCCCCGATACTGGAAGAAAATGCCCATGAGCGATGCCACCCAGATAGTTGCCATTGACGGCCCCGCAGGCGCGGGAAAAAGCACCACCGCCAAAGAAGTGGCCCGTCGTCTCGGCTTTGCCTTTCTGGATACGGGGGCCATGTATCGCGCCGCCACCTGGTGGGCCATCGATCAGGGCATCAATCTCGATGACGGCGACGCCCTGGCCGCCCACACGGCTGCCATGACGTTAGACATCGAAGAGCGGGATTCCGGCCAGGTCGTGACGGTCAACGGGCAGGACGTCAGTGCCGCCATCCGCACACCCGAAGTCACCAATCTCATCTACAAGCTGGATCAGAACTCCGCCATCCGCAAGCAGCTCGTGGAGTTGCAGCGGCGCTTTGGTGAAAAGCAGCCCACCGTAGCCGAAGGCCGTGACATCGGAACTGTCGTCTTCCCCAAGGCAAAGTGCAAGATTTACCTCGACGCCTCGTTGGACACGCGCACCAATCGCCGGGCGCGCCAGATGCGTAAGCGTGGACAAGCCTACGACTGGGACACCTTACGCGCCGAGGTCCACGAGCGGGATGAACAGAGTAAGAATCGGGCGGACTCTCCCCTCCGAAAGGCCGACGACGCCTTTCTGCTGGACTCCACCGACATGAGTTGGGATGAAACCGTGGACGCGGTCGTCCGTCATGCGCAGGAAGTGCTTTGAACGCGCTGGGCATACGGCGGCATTGGAACATTGCGCCCCATGACGACCAGCGGGTTGGCGAGCTCGCCCGGGAACTCAACGTCCCCCCCATTGTCGCCCAACTGTTGATTCTTCGTGGCCAGGACACCGCCGAGAAAGCCACAACCTATCTGAACCCTGCCCTTCATCACCTGTCCGACCCGCTTTTGCTCACCGATATGGACAAGGCCGTGGCCCGTCTGACGGCGGCCCGCGATCAGCAGGAGCATATCCTGGTATTTGGCGACTACGACGTAGACGGCATCAGTGGCTCTGCTATCCTCGTCAATGGACTGAAACGTTTCGGTTGTGAGCAGGTGACCTACAATATGCCCAAACGCCTCACGGAAGGGTATGGGCTGGCTCCGGAGCATGTGGACGAAGCCTTGGCCCAGGGCGTGAATCTTATCGTAACGGTGGACAACGGCATCAGCGCCCACGAGGCAGCCAACCATGCCCGGGCAAAAGGTCTCGATCTCATCGTCACCGATCACCACGCCATCGAGCAGGGCCTGCCTGATGCCCTGGCGGTCATCAACCCCCAACGGGAACCCGAGGATTATCCCGGGCGCTACCTCTGTGGTGCGGGCGTGGCCTTCAAGGTTTCCACGGCGCTGAACGGTACCCCCAATGACCTCGATATTGCCGCCCTCGGCACGGTGGCCGATATCGTGCCCCTCCAGGCGGAAAATCGCGTGCTCGTGGCCTTGGGCCTGCGCCATATGGCCAAACACCGGCGCAACGGCATCGCGACCCTGGCGCAGGTAGCCGGTGTGGATATTAGGGCCATTTCTTCCATAGACATCGGATACCAAATCGGACCCCGTATCAATGCGGCGGGCCGCCTGAACAATGGTCTCGCTGCCCTCCAACTTATCCTTTCGGAGTGCCCCGATCAGGCCCACAGCATGGCCAAGTCGCTGGACGAGGCCAATGCGGAACGGCGAGCTATCGAGCGCGCCATCTATGACGACGCCATCGAGGAACTGGATGCGTGTTTCAATCCTGCTCAGCGGGCCATCATCGTGGCCCGGGAAGGCTGGCACCCCGGGGTCATCGGCATCGTGGCTTCCAAACTACAGGGACGCTACCAACGCCCCGTGGTGGTGATTGCCATTGACGAAGAAGGCATGGGCCGGGGTTCGGCACGGAGTAACGGAAATTTCGACATGATCCAGGCCTTCCGGGCCTGCGAAGCGCACCTCGTCAAATTTGGTGGCCACCTGTCTGCCGCGGGCATGACCATTGAGGCGGCCAATGTATCGGCCTTTCGGGATCAATTTGAGGCGGAGGCCGCAACGCAACTGGGCACGGGAGAAATTCTCTCTGAGCTGGCCGTGGACGCCATTGCCAGTCTAAGGGAAGTAGACGCCGAGCTGTTGAACAATATGGCCCGCATCGAGCCCCTGGGCCATCATAACCCGGCCCCGGTCTTTTGCGCCCTGGGCGTGGAAGCGCGCAAGGGCTCTATCCGTATCCTGAAAGACCAGCACCTCAAGGTCTCCTTCGAGCAGGATGGATGTGCCCTCTCCGCCATTGGCTTCAACATGGCCGAACGCTTTTACACCGAAGACCTCTCTGGCCCCATCGATATTGCGTTCACCCCCCAATTCAACGAGTGGCGTGGCGAAACAACGATTCAATTATTATTGAAAGATATACGCCCCACTCAGTAGTGCTATGCTTTCGCCGCGCTTACGAAACCGGGGTGCCGCGATACCACCCATCGTTCGACGGTATTACGCTCAAGCCCACGTTCGGTGGATTCAGCAGCGTGTGCCGCCGTTACCCTTGAATGCGGGACACCACCTGCGAATCGGTCTCGAGACGCCCGCCCCCCGATTCGACCTTGGCGATAAGCGGTGGACCAGGGAGATTACCAAATTGGTCTGGGCCTAAAATAGTTTCTTCCCAACGGGACGGGGTGCCAAAGGCACTCTCTGAAAAACTCAGCTCATGAAGCACAACGCCGGAAAAATCGTTGTCGGCAATGAAGGCACCGTCGAAATGAATCCACTGTAAGATACTTTGGCGCCAGTCCAGCGCACTTAACACGGTGTGGCTGAATCGGGTATCTTCGAGCAGGGCACTGCGTATCATCACTTCTTCCAGCTCGGACTCCGCAAAGGAGACCTCGTTGAATCTGGCATAGGAAAAGTCGACACAGACCAGATCAGACCCGGACAAGGGCACGGCCGTCAACTTGATACGCTGGGCATTAACATCCCGCCATTCGCTCCCTTCCAGATTCGACTCGCGGATAATTGTTCCTCGCAGACTCGCGCGGCTCATCCGCACATCACGGAAATCCGAATCGACGATGTAGGCACGATCCAGCGTTGTATCGCTGAGGTCGGCACCGGCCAGGTTTGCTCCCCGGAGCACGGCACCCTCGAGATCAAGGCCCCGC
>JAUIMA010000526.1 GCA_030432675.1 Candidatus Hydrogenedentota bacterium
ACGCTTTTTCAGAGTGAGCTTGCTCACGGCACAGGCTGTGTGGACGGCCGCGCAAGGGCGTCCAGGATTGGGGAGCAAGCTCCCCGAGGAATAGCGGCAGCAAGCTGCCGCACTCCAGAGTGTCGTTGCTTTATCGGGGCTTGTTCGTGGCGCCCAGCCATCCCGGCAACGCGCTAGCCAAAGACCCCGCGGGGCGAACTGCGCTCGCGTGCGAAAGCTTCCAAGCTATATCGGTGATGTTCCCCTCCATGCACACGAACCGGCTTGGGCCGGATCGCGTGGCACGTCCTTCTATGAATAGGGTGAGTGAGAGGAATGCCGCACTGCAGGGTGTCGTTGCTTTATCGGGGCTTGACCCAGCCCAGTCCAGTCCCTCCGAGGAGGGGAGTACTATCGGAAATGGGTCGAGGCTCTCGCAATCGTCGTAATGACCCATCTGCCTGAATCCGGCCACTAGTTCCCAAAGATGCCCCGGGGGGTGGGGGTGAAGTCGGGGAACACAAAGCCGGGATCGGGGTTGCCCAGTCGTTGGGAGACCACCTCATGCAAGATGTCCCGGTAGTCGATGGTGATGGCGAGGTCCTGCCCTTCATAGCGCTGTTCCGTCGCTAAGCCTGGCCAATTGGTGAGGACACGACCGCCATTCACCGCCGCTCCCATTACCAGCATGGCATTGCCGTGGCCGTGGTCCGTGCCTTGGCTCCCGTTTTCTGCGACCACCCGGCCAAATTCTGATTGGACGACGACGGTGACACCCCGGTCGTTGGGGGCGATCACGTCGGCATGAAATGCCGCCAGGCACTCCGACAGATCGGTCATGAGCGCTGCCATGTCGCCATCGACAGGTCCTTGCTCCTCGTGGGTGTCCCAGTCGCCCTTATCCATGGCCACGGCTTCCACGCCCACATCGCCGCGAATCAGGGCGGCTGTTGCGCGGAAGGCCTGGCCCAATTCACTCTCGGGATAGACCGCGCCGTTCATGGGCTGATAGTTGGCGAGGCCGAGTTGCTCCAGGAGGGCCACGGTCTCTTCTGTCGCGCGGGCGGCCGCGGCCAGGGGCGCGTCGGTGTTTTCATACATGCGCACCAGGGTGTTCAGCCGTTCGGCGGCAGAGGCTTCATTGCCCGCCAGCCGGAAATCGGTGGGGTCGGGAATGGGCAACGCCTGGGGCCCGCCGACAAGGCTCCGTTGCAGGCCCGGTGAAATACCCACGGCGCGCAATACGCTATTTGCATCCATGGGTGCCGTATTCAACAGATGGCGTCCCAGCCAGCCCGTAACCAATTTGGGGTCTCGGGCTTTGCCCACTTCCATAAAGTGCATGGCGTCAAAGTGAGAGCGGGTGCCGTCGGTAGAGCCACAGGCATGGACGGGGAGGAGGTCGCCCGCCACGTAGGCCCCGTGGAGGGAGGCCATGGCCGGAGCGAGTCCGAAGAAGCCGTCGAGATCTACGGCACTGTTGGCCCCGCCGTCGGGTGGGGCAATCGCGAGGCTTGGCCGTGCATCATAATAGGCGGGATCGCCATGGGGTGGCACGAGGGACAGGCCGTCGCAGCCACCCCGGAGGAAGAGGGTCACCATGACGTCCCGTGCAGAATTTTCTGATTGGGCATAGGCCACCCGGGGTACCCAGGTGGGTGCGACCAGTGCCGCAGCGGCCGCCGCCCCGATTCCGAGAAAGGAACGCCGGTTCAGTTGGGCATATTCCGTGCAACCGCATCGTTTGCCTGGGTGCTTCATGGGTGTCCTCCCGGTTCTTAATGCCATTGGAAATCAGCCGAACTGAGGGCCATGGAAAGGGCCTCCAGCCGCCGAAAGAAGTTGTCGGGCGCACCCGCAAGATAATCGGCGAGTGCCGCGCGATGGCCTTCCGGTTGGCCATAGTGAAAGAGTCGGGCATCCACTTCGTCCAGAAAAACCGCGTCGGACTCCGCCGAAAGAAAAGGCGCAAGGGCCAGGTCGATGGCGCCCTGCTGATAGACCAGCCACAGGCCATAGGTCCACCGGGGCATGAGGTAATTGCCCCAATACCCTGCCGTGTCCGGATAGCCATTGGGCGGTGCCCAGTGAAAGGGCAGGTGTTCCATGGTTTGCAGGAGGGCTGCGAAGAGGGGCGCATCCCGAATGTCCGAAGGGATGGCACGGAGAGAGGAGAGGGCATAGTGGTACGGGCGCTTCAGCTTGGGTGGTGCCTGCATGAGCCAATCTTCCCGTAAGACGACCCGCAGCATGGCCTTGATGTCGCCGTTCGTTTGTAAATACGCGGCCGCGATTTCCTCTACGAGCGCGTCGGGCGGAGCATCGCCCCAGAAGCGCACGGCCAATTTGCGCCCGATAAAATGTGCGGTGGACGACGCAATGTCGGGGTCCGTCGAAAGCAGGGCGAGCACCTGTTCGCCATCGCTCATGCCCCCGTTGGGGGCCAGACGATGACCCAATATTGTTTTCTCCCCCCGATCATGGAGGGGCGGATAGAATCGGAAACGGCCGAAATCGGCGTCGTTGAATTCGCCATTGACTGACCAACCCGTAAAGGCCCGGGCCACTTCTTTGACATCTTCCTGCGTGAATTGGTCTACGCCCAAGGTGTGGAGTTCCATCAACTCCCGGGCATAGTTCTCGTTGGGCGCCCCCAGACGACTGGAGGCATTGTCGAGATAGATGAGCATGGCGGGGCTCTTCGCACTATGACTCAGGAGGTCGGGGAAGCGTCCCAATGCATGGGGGCGGACGACCTCCAAATCGTCCAGGGGTTTCAAGACGAGTTGGGTATCGGAAGGGAAATAGATATTGAAGTGATCCGACCAGAACTCCACCATCCGTTCGTAGAGTTGGCGTTTACTGTAAGCGCCTCGTAACAGAGTCGCGGTCAGAAACTCTTCCACGGAAGAAAAGTCTTCTCGGCTTATGGATTCGAGGCGCTCTTTGGGAGTGGCCCGGAGGGTGGTCAGGGGAGCCAGTTTCGCGTTGAGTGCGCTATCGTCGATGGCCTCATACGCGAGCTGATACTCCAGGTAGCCTTCATAACCCAGGTCAAGGGCACGTTGTGCTTCGTCTCCATCTACGCCGTAAGTGGTGCGGGCCACCAGACGGCGCAGATTGGCGGGCAGCGCGGGGGGGCGCCCGGAGTCTGGTATCGGGTCGGGGCCAGGCTCATTGTTGGGGCAACCGGCCAGGAGCGCGCCGAGGAGGGTACTTAGCGCCGGCTGCGCAATACCCGATTGGGCCGACTCACCCTGTTCCGATTCCGTTGCATTCGGTAATGGTTTTTCGGATAGTATCCCTTCGGCGGGTAATACTTCGTCCTTGGTGGAATACATATCGATTTCTCCCGGTGTTCCGGATCATCGCCCGGTATGGAGAACTACACCGCACTGCCGTCGATGGTTACGTCGGCCACGAGGGTGCGCTGTGCGACACACCGGCCTCCGCGCGAATTCCACTTCCCGTATCCTCGACAGTCTTCTGTTGTCTAGTATTTGTTCTGTCCATTCCTAGACGAATATGGTATAGTTCTATCATGTCCTACGAAGAACCCCGACATCCCATCAATTTTGTGTCCCAGCGAACCGGACTTTCCACCCACGTCATTCGGGTGTGGGAGCGGCGCTATGCGGCCATTACCCCGACCCGTTCTGAGACCAACCGGCGGCTCTACAGCGATGCTGATGTGGACCGGCTCAAGCTGTTGAGCCGGGTGAAGGGGCAGGGGCAGTCTATTCGGCTGATAGCTCCCTTGGCCAATGACGAGCTGAAGCAGATGCTCACGCAGGTGGATGGGGATCGCTTTACCGCCGCCACACCGGTGACCAACGAGGCGCATCAGGTGGCCCTTGAGGGATTGCACTCCGAATGCCGTGCGGCGGTCCTTACTATGGACGAAGAACGCTTGGCCAAGACCCTGCTCGACGCCAGTGTACAATTGCCTCTGTTGGTGCTGTTAGATGATCTTCTCGGGCCATTAATGACCTGGGTGGGCGATCGGTGGCACGACGGCTCGATTCGCGTGGCCCACGAGCACATGGCCACGGCGGCGATCCGGAGTTTTCTGGGTCGTATCAAGCAGATTCGCCACGCGGGCGATGGCGCACCCTGTGTGGTCATTGCAACCCTCTCCGGGCAAGATCACGAAATCGGTGCCCTCATGGCGGCGACGATTGCCGCCAATGAAGGCTGGCGTGATGTTTACCTGGGCCCCGATCTACCGGCCCAGGAGATTGCCCTGGCGGCGATGGAATGTAAGGCCCGTGCAGTTGCCGTAAGTGTTGTGTCACCCGGGAGCAATCCGACCGTCATTCATGAATTCGCCACCCTCCGCAGTTTGCTGGAAGAGCGCGTGCCCCTCTTGGTCGGGGGCGGCGGCGTGCGAATGAACCGCCTCCACTACGAGTTAGATGGGGTTCAATGTGCCGACACCTTGGCACAACTTCAGCAGCAACTCACCGAACTGAATCGTTAAGATTCAGCCCGCCAGATCAGCCAGAATGA
>JAUIMA010000527.1 GCA_030432675.1 Candidatus Hydrogenedentota bacterium
ACCCCGGCGATCCTTTCGCTGTGCCAGCGGTGGAAAATCTTAATGACACCCTGGAAGACAGTGGGGCGGCAATCCAAACCCCTGACTCGCTCACCGATTTTGGAGACGATCCTTTCGGCGAAGCAGAACCGGCAAGCCCGCCTTCCCCCATGTCTGTGGGTGGTGGTTCGCTGCTGGATCCCTTAGACGACGAAATGGACGATTCCTTTGGAGTGCAGTCGGCGTCGCCCATGGGGATGGCCGAGGAAGTGGAACCCGACATGCGAGATATCGTCTCCGCGTCGCTCAGCAAGATGGTTTCCGAAATCCGACGCTCTTTCGATTACTACGAACATCAGCTGTACGAACGCCCCGTAGACCGTCTGGTGGTGAGCGGAGGTATTGCGCACTCGGATATGGTATGTACTACCTTACTCGAAGAGCTCGGCGTGGAGTCGGTTGATGTGGCGAATCCAACCAGTAGCGCCTTGTACGTGGCAGATGACATGTCCATGGGTAAAATGCTAGAGCAGCCCGCACAGTTCATGGTAGCGGTGGGGCTCGCGGCACGCGGGATGGCCGACCTATGATCGTTGTAAACCTCCTACCCGAAGAACTCCGCCCGATAAAGCGCACCCCCTTACCACACCTGGCCAGTTTGCTGGTGTTGGTGCTGGCCATTGGCGCCATGGGCCTGCTTTTCCTGGCGAAGATTGGGGAAATCAGCGATACCAACGCCAAATTGGCCACCGCAGAACAAGAGTTGGATGCCCTGAAGGAAATCGTTGAGGACTACAACGCCCTCAGTGCCAAAAAGCAACAGTTGGAAAACAAAATTAATGTTATCCAGGAGATTCTGGCCGACCGCATTATCTGGTCCGAACAGTTGCATGAGTTGTCGACCCTGACCCCGGAAAACTTCTGGTATGAGCGTATTCGAGTTACCTCGAAGACCGTTCGGGAAGAGCGCGTCGTAATCGATGAAAAAACCGGTCAGCCCGTCGTCGACCCCAAGACCAAGGTGGAGAAAACCATTAAGGTCAATGTGAAGCGTCCGATGCTGGAAATTTCCGGGTACGTTATCAACAACGACGAAGGTTCCAACCAAATCTATCCGCTCACATTCAGTACGACCGAAGATAAAGAATTCGGAAGCATATTCATACTCGATCGCCCCCAGATTACCGATGCCGAATACAACGGCTATGCCGTACGCGGTTTCGTGTTGGAGTATAAGATCGAGACGGGAGGCCAAGGCTGATGTTGGAGTTCTTCAAAGGCACTGTCACTCCGAAAGATTGGGCGTTTGTAGGCGTTGTTCTGGCTATCGCCGCACTGCTCGGCGCGGGCTTCTACTTTGGCGTCTACAAGAAGCAGAACGAACGCCTTGCCGTTATTCAGGAAGAGTTGAAGACCACGGAAGCAGAGCTCAAAGAAGCGGTGGCCATCAGCCAGACCTACGAAGAATTCAAGCAGCAGGCCGAGACCGCCGAGAAGCTGGTGCAAGTCTTCGAAGAGCGTCTCCCGGAGGAACGGGAGATTCCCAAGTTGCTGGAGCAGTTTGAAGCCAAAGCCACCGAGTTGGGGCTGAGCGTTGAGCTTACCCAGCTGCCCACACGCACCGATACGAACAAAGAAACAATTCCGTATGAAATTGTGGCTCGGGGCGGATTTCACGATATTGTCCAGTTTATTAACCTGCTGGAACGGGATAAACGTTATCTGAAAGTTTCCAACCTGGATATTGGCGAGGAGATAGCCGACGTCTCCGAGGCAAATTTTCACCTCAGCACCTTTCGATTCATTCAGGCCGACAACGAGAGCGTAGCAAGCAATGAACCAGGAAAATAAAAAACAGATCATCATGGCCGGTGTCCTGGGCGTTGTCCTGGTTATCGTGCTCGTATATCAGTTCGCCATCGCAGGCGGCAGCGGGACCCCTCCCAAACCATCGGGATCCAGTGGCACCCAGACTACGTCCAATACGGCTCCCACACGACCGACCGTCGCGCCGACCCGTTTGAAGAAGGTGGACGTCGATCTGGATGAGCTGCGAGAAAAGGTGGACGTCGTTACGTTTCGCTACGAGGATAACCGGATTAGCCGTAGCCCCATGACCCCGCTGGTGGGAAGAATCCGGACCCAACTCGAAGGGCTTACGCCCATCGGACCGGCCAGCACGATGGAAATTGCTGAAAAGAACGTGACCGGTATTGTCTATAACGAATATGCACCGGTCGCGGTGATCGATGATGAAGTTGTCTCAGAAGGACATCAGTATGCGGATGGCGTCACCCTGACCAAGATTGAGCCAAAACGGGTTTGGTTCAAATGGGGTGATGCTGAGATTCCCGTAGAGCTGAAGGAGCTATAAATATGACCAGGAAGCGATGGAATGCCGGGGTTGTTGTCGTCCTGACGATGCTTCTTAGCATGGCACCGATGTTCCGTTCCGGCACCGCTCAGGCGGACAGCGATACGGTAGCAGCATCTACAAAGACACAGGCCTGTGCAACCGTGCACCGTGTGAACGGCCCGAAAGCAGGACAGCATCACCTGGACCTCCATGTGGAGTCGGTCCAGGGACTGTTGATTGCCGAAGGGACTGAGACGGGCGTACGTCGTTTGCTCTTGATGAACAGTCGCATTCCGGCGGATATGGCCGGTGTCATTGCGGTTAATAACCCGCTACTGACCTCACTTCATCTTATCGAGTCGACCTGGGGTCATGAGACGGAAGCCCGGATCGATCTGGCCCTCGCAGAAGACGTGACCGTCGAAACGAATGAAACGTCCAACGGCATGGCGGTTGTCCTTCGAAAGGGCGCGGAATCCTTCTCCTTGAATGTGATCGCGACGCCTTATCCCGTTGTGGAAGTGCCCAAGCCCACCAGAGAGCAGGCGCTCAAAGCAGATCTGCTGGCTGCGGCCGCGACCGACAATGAGCACAATGCACAGGATTGGTGGCGTGATTCCTCCCGCAACCAGATGAAGGCCATGCTGCGTTCCGTACGCGAGGCAGAAGTCAGTGCTGCTGCCTACGACTCCGCGCGTTTCGCGGCGCAGGACGAAGATACAGAAGAAGCGCCTGCGTCCGAGGAGCCTGTCGTTGAAGAGGCCGAGAGCGCGCCCGAGGAAGAGGCCGAAGTAACACCGCCGCCCGCCCGCGAGCCCCAGGCGCCCAAGAGTGTCGAGGCCAATCGCGAACTGGCCAAACAGATGATCGCGGCCGAAGCGCCCCCCCTGGGGCAGGCTCCGGATGCCACACCCCGAAAAGTCTGGCGTGGCGATCCCATGCAGCAGCCTGTCACCATCGACTTTCGCGACATGAATCTTATTAATGCCGTTCAGATTCTGGCTGGAATGGCCCAGATTAATGTGGTCGCAGGCGAAAACCTGCAAGGAACGGTCTCCCTCAATCTTAAGAATGTGCCGTTGAAGCAGGCTATGGAAACGGCCCTGCGTGTGAACGGCCTCGGCATTGTTGAAGAGGAAGGCATCTATCACATCAAGCCCTACCTCGAAGCCATCGCGGCAGACCGTCGTACGGAAGTGGTCGACATCGAGAATGCCGATGCCGATGAAATCAAGACGACTTTGGAAGATGTAATTTCCGGCTCGGAGTATGAGTCGCTGATTAGTATCTCCGCGAATAAGACGGCGAGTACCATTATCGTCTCGGGACCGGTGGACCAGATTGAACCGCTGGTGCGAATGGCCAAGCGGCTCGATGTAGAGCAGATGGTTCTGCCCACAGTAACCATGCCCATCAAGCTCAACTACGCAGCGCCAGATGATATGCTGGCCGTCATTGAAGGCATCTTGACGAAGGATGTGGGTCAGGTTACCGTCGACCAGCGTGCGCGCATTCTGGTGGTTACCGATATCCCAATCATCGTTGAGCAGATTACCGCACTCGTTGAGCAGCTGGATATTCCGGCTAAATCAGTCGCCATCGAAGGGCTCATTGTGGATGTGACCTTGACCGACGCTGCCGATACCGGCGTGGATTGGCTGATTAGTGCGGTGCAGAGTCAGAGCCGTCGGGATGCCGCGGGTAACACGGGAATCTTCACCGGAAACCTTCAGGAACTCAGCCTCGACTCCAATCTCAGCATTGGTGATGCTGCCGGCCTGCTCAACTTTGGCATTCTGTCCGGTGACATTGATTGGCGGGGAGTTATCCAGGCAGAAGTGCGCAACAATAACTCCACGCTCCTTTCCAACCCCAAGTTGATTACAGTTGAGAACCAGCCCGCAACCATCCTTATCGCATCAGAAATTCCTTACGTGGAGCTGACGCAGACAGAACAGGGTGGTCAGCAGACCAGCACGGAGTTCAAGCCGATTGGTACCGAGTTGACCGTGACACCCACGGTGACGCACGACAACCATATCATTGCCAAGATTCTGGCTAAGGAAAGTACCTCTTCTCAGGAAGTCAACGGTATCCCCGTCGAAGACAAACGTCAGATTGAGACCACTCCCCATATCGCCAGCGG
>JAUIMA010000528.1 GCA_030432675.1 Candidatus Hydrogenedentota bacterium
GTGTGGCCTGATTTGGTCATGCGGGTGCGGGCCGGGTCGTCGTCACTGTCTTCCAGCAAGGAATCGAGCAGGGGTTCGCCGCCCGCCAGGGAATCCGGTGGAGGCGCATCGCCTGCCAGGGAGTCGGCCTCAGACATATCGCCAAGAATCGAGTCCACCGGCTCGTCGTTCGCCGAACTATCGGAGGGAGGGCTACTGCTCTTTTCAAAGGCTGCCACGAATTCATCCATCGAATCGACCACGCTGGCCAGCTTGTCGGGATCGCCACCCAGGGCCTGGAGGGTCGCCGAGGCATCGCCCTCGTGATCGGCCAGCGACATCTCCACGAGACTGTCAATCTGTTCGCGGTCCGCTGCCGAGAGTAACCCCTCACTTACCAGGCTATTGCCCAAATCGGCCTGGGAGTTGGTCTGGGTGCGTCGTGCTACTTCGGAGAGTTTGTCGGGGCGTACCTTTTTCATCGATACGGCCAACAAGCCAAATAACAGGCTACGGTCCTTCTTCATGGAATTCCTCCCGGCGCGTTATAATAGGAAAGTCACGGCGCTTCATGCTGATTTTGGGGCAGAGGGCGGCGATATGTCAACAGTTTCACCCAGGATCCGCGTCTGCGCGCGTGAGTAAGCTCTTGACAAAACAGTGTAGCGACAATAATACTATGAATATTGTGCAATAGGCAATGCCCCACAACAATCGTAGGCCCTGACCGGGCCGAGTAGACGGGAGGGGCGTTTCACGCTACACCGTGGTCCGGTCGGCTGATAGGGTTGTTATGGGGCACGGTTCTGCGCCGAAGTCGCACGTTTCGTCATATTTTCGGGTAGAATGTAAGGGAACAATGGCAGCATATGTCCGCATTATCTGTTTACAGTGGACCCCGGTTATGTTAAGATTAGCGGTATTAGGGAAGGTGGGAAGATGCATGCATAAGAAATTTCTGACTATCGTCGCGCTCGGCGCGATAATCGCAGGGTGTGCCGCCGAACAAGAGGCGCGCGTGGGCGAAGACGGCAAGACGTATGGAACGACGGAGGGAACCTTCCGCGGTCGTTGGTGGAGTTATGCCGAACGGGGCAGCTCTTATCTCTCGGGCAAGATGTACGCCGAGGCCAAGAAAGATCTGCTGAAAGCCCTGGATGGTCGTTCGACCGACAGTTGGCGTGCCCGCACCTATGGACTGCACTTCGTGGAATATTTCCCCAACCGTGAACTCGGCGTGGTGGAGTTCCATCTTGGCAATCTTGAGGCGGCCGAGGCCGCGTTGAAAGATTCGCTTGAAGCAGTGGATACGGAACGCGCCCACTATTACCTGGATCTGGTACGTCGTGAGCAAATCGCCAACGGGTCCATCTCGGATACGACGGAGCCAGAGTTGAATACGACCTTGGAACCGGGGCGTATTCTGGCGTCTCGCGAACTCGACTTTGAAGTGGACACCACCGATGACGTGGGCGTGGCGGAACTTACCGTCAATGGCGAAGAAGTCTATCAGCGCGGTGCTTCGGAAGCCAATGAAAAGTTGGCTGCGAAAGAGGAAGTCATCCTCAATGAAGGCACCCACAAGATTGAAGTAGCTGCCCGTGACTTGTCTGAAAAAGTGGTGAAAAAAGAAGTCGAAGTGGTGGTTGACCTGACTGGGCCCACCATCGGCGTCTTTTCACCCATTGAGCCCACTGTGACCGAACATGGCACGGTCGTCCTGGAAGGGGCTACCGTCGATAAACATGGTGTGGTGTCTGTGGCGGTGGATCAGGGCCTGGTCGCCGAATCACCGGGCTCGAAGAAACTTCCCTTTGACACGGAATTACCCTTGGCCGCCGGTGAAAACACCTTTGTGGTGGCCGCCCGCGATGTGGCCGGTAATGAAACCCGCTCGGCTATCAAGGTTTTCCAGGGCGACCCCGATTCTGCGGAAGCGAAGTTGTGGCTGCTGAAGCAGAAGTATCCAGAGCGGATGAAGCTGGCCAGCGCAGGGCTGCCCGTTATGAATCTCACATTCGGCGTGGATGAGCCTGCCCCCGGCGAAATCCGACTGAAATCTCCCCAGGCCGATCGTCCCTATCGTCACAACCGCACGTTGCGGGTTTCGGGTGAAGTCGTCACCCAGACTAAGGTGACTAGCCTCAAGATTAATGGCGAGCCATTTGATGAATTGACCGGTGCGCCGAAGGAAAGCTTTAACCGTCGCCTCCCCATTGATGCGACGGACGATGGCAATACCCAGGTGGCAGTAAATATCGAAGCCACCGACGAAAACGGAAAAGTTTACACCCAGGACTTCAACGTGGATGTCCGCCCCGTGGAGTTAAACACCAAAGAATCCCGTATGCCGGTGGCCGTGTTGGCCTTCGCCGGTTCCAACGTGGACACCAGCGTGACGGACTATCTCCGCCTGACGACGGAAGCCCAGGTGCTGAGCGAAGGGCGTTTCCGGGTGGTGGACCGTACGCGTCTGCAAGACGTCTTGACGGAGCAACAGCTCGCGGCGGCCTTGGCAGACCCGGATGAAGCCCTCACCCTGGGCAAGCTCACCAACGCCTATGTATTTATTGTGGCCGATGTGTTCACCCACGATCAGGCGGGTCTCGAAATCAAGGCCCGCGCAATCGATGCGGAGACCTCCGACCTTATCGCCACGTTGGACGCCTTTGTGGATGACAAGGAAGATCGCGCCAAGGTGGAGGCAGCCTGTCGTGGCTTGGCCCTCCAACTGGCAGAGCGGTACCCGCGGCTTTCCGGCGAAATTCGCTCGGTCCGGGGAGAGAGTGTCCTCGTCGATTGGACCAAGGAAGATGGTGTTCAGGAAGGGGCCTATTTCCTCTTCGTGCAGGAACAGGAACCGTGGGTTGATGAAGACACGGGCGAAGTGCTCGAACCCGGTGAGTTTGTCCCGGTTGGCCGTGGTAAAGTGCTCAGTTTCCTGAGTAGCGGCGTGAAGGCCCAGAAAGTAGACAGCGGAGAGGAGGGCGTTACCCTTGAGAAAGGCATGCCTGCAATTACTATGTAGTCTCGTCCTGGTGCTTAGCAGCAGTCAGGCTTGGGCTCAATTGGAAATCAACTCCTCACCCAACGTGGTGGGGAGTGGTGCCCGTGCCTTGGGCATGGGTAGCGCATTCATCGCCATTGCCGATGATGCCACGGCGGCTTCGTGGAATCCGGGTGGACTGACTCAGTTGGAACGCCCCGAGTTTTCGTTGGTGCTCAGCTACAAGCGAAACACGGAAGACTTCGGCTCGTCGTCCCGTCGCGGGTTGAATTTCGATAACACGGTCAGTTTCGAAGAGATCAACTACGCGAGTTTTGTGTATCCCATTCCCCGCACGATTGGCGGGCGAAACCTGGTGGTCAGCCTCAACCTGCTCAAGCAATACGATTTTGAGCGGGATCTCGACTTTCGTTTCAACGATGTCGGGCCAGCCGCAGGCGGTGTTGTGAATCTTGCTGCGCGCTACAAATACCGGCAACGGGGTGGGCTGCGTTCGCTGTCGCCTGCCTTTGGTTTCGAGATCACCGATAAGCTCTCCATGGGCGTGGTTATGAATATCTATGACCAGGATATTCTCCCCGGCAATGAGTGGGAAACGCGGAACAACATTCGTCAGCGCACCTTCTTCAATGCCATTACCCTGCCTTTTGCGGTAAATCGGATCAATGAAGATTACCGCGACTTCGACGGGCACAACTACACCATCGGTTTGCTCTATAAACCCAACGAGCGGTGGAGCATCGGTGCCGTCTATCACACCAAGTGGAGCGCCGATGTAACCTATCGCCAGACGACCCGCTTTTTGAATGGCGCTTTCGTCGGAAAGACCCGCACCGAGCGCAAGCAGGAATATACCTTTCCCAGTGCGTTGGGCGTGGGCGCCGCCTACCGCTTTCCCAACGATAAGCTCACCATCTCCTTGGACGTGACCCGCCGCGAGTGGGATCAGTTTGAAGTGCTCGACCCCGATAATCCCGTGCGCTCACTGCGCCGGACATCCGGGGTTACGGGCATGAACAAGGGTGTCAGCAAAATCGACCCCACTTATACGGTTCGCCTCGGCGGTGAGTATGTCTTCATCGACGATTCCAAACCCAAGCAGGATTACCTGCCCAGCCTCCGCGCCGGTATCTTCTATGACCCCGAGCCGGCAGGTGGCCGACGGGATGTCTGGTATGGCGTGGGTATCAACGGAAAAAGTAAACGTGGTACCGGCGATCCCGATGATTTTTATGGCTTCTCCCTGGGTGCAGGCGTCCTGGTAAAAGACCGCATCAACCTGGATATTGCCTACATCTATCGCTGGGGCAACAACGCCCGGAGCGATACCTTCGGTCTCTTTGGCACCGACGCGGATGTGGATCAACACAATATCTACGTCTCCACCGTCGTTTACTTCTAATACCGCGTAACCATTCGACGCGCTCCTTTGCCACTTGGCAGATGGGCGCGTCTTTTTTTGGGCCGCTGGATGCTGCACGTTT
>JAUIMA010000529.1 GCA_030432675.1 Candidatus Hydrogenedentota bacterium
TACCCTTTCGACACACCCCGTGGCGAAGTCTTATCGAATGGTCCATATCACCAGAACGAGTGACCCCGCAGTCCCCCCAGGGCTGGACACCCCGGCCCTCGCACGCCTCACGGAAGAACTCGTCGGATTCTCCTATTCCGTGGCCCATGACCTCCGCGCCCCCTTGCGCTTTATCGAACACTTTGCCTACCTTCTAATGGACAAGCACGGCGCCGAACTGTCCTCCGATGCCCTCCAGTATGCGGAGCAAATCGGGGAAGCCTCCCGTCAGACGGCGCGGCTGGTGGATGACTTGCTGGCCTTCTCTCAGGTGACCGGCCAGCCGTTGCGGCGAGAAGCCATCGACCTGTCGGAAATCGTAGGCAATGTCATCTCCCAATTCCCCCTCGAGACCGAGGGGCGTCAAGTCGAGTTTCAATTTGATGGCCTGGGCACCGCGGTGGGCGACCCGTCGCTGGTCCAGCAGATTTTCGCCAACCTGATTGGCAATGCGCTGAAATTCACCCGCCCCCGGGAGCTTGCCCGCATCGTCATCTCCCAGAACGACGCATCGGGCACGACAGTGTATACCGTCTCGGACAATGGGGTGGGCTTTGACCCTTCGGAGTCCGAGCGCATCTTTACGGTTTTCCAGCGTTACCATCAACCCGATGCGTTCGAGGGTTCGGGCGTGGGCCTCGCGGTGGTGAAACGTATTGTACGGCGGCACGGGGGCAGCGTCTGGGCCGAGGGCATACCCGAGGGCGGGGCCCAATTCCACTTCACCCTTGCGGAGGCGCCTGCTGATGGCCAGTGAACGACTCCTGCTCGTGGATGACGACCGTGCCTTGTGCCAGCAACTCAAGAAACAACTGGTCCGTGAAGGCTATGCGGTTGCCGTCGCAGAGACGGGTACCGAGGCCCTCCGCCTTGTTGCCGATACAGCGCCCCACCTCGTGATATTGGATATCTCTCTTGCCCCCGAGGGGGATGGAGCGCCCTGTGACGGTATCGACGTCCTGCGTCGCATTCGGAATACCTATGAAACGCCGGTCTTCATGTTGAGCGCCACGGCGGTGGGTGCCGTAAAGGTTATGGCCCTGACCATGGGGGCCGATGACTACATGACCAAACCCTTTGACGTGCAGGAGTTTCTCGCCCGCGTCCAGGTGATTCTGCGTCGTATGGCACGGACCACGCCCTCGGACAGGGAGAAACGTTTCGGTGAGCTCCGCATCGATCCCGAGTCCCGGCAAATCTGGCGCAACGGCATCGAAGTCATCCTCACGGCCATCGAGTTTGAGTTACTCTGGACCCTGGCCAGTCGTCCTAACCGGGTATTCTCCCGGGAGCAACTCATTGAGCTCGCCTGGAAACACACCTACTACGGCGTGCCCAAGGTGGTGGATGTGCACATCGGTCACATCCGCAAGAAGATGGAAGCGGACCCCGCCAATCCGGTCTACATCAAGACCGTGCGGGGTGTGGGCTATCGCTTTTCCAGCGACTGAGTCAGGCGCGCTCGCCTGCCCAATCGCAGATCGACTCGACGAGATGGGCCACGTCGTGTAGGACGGGTTCAACCACGACCTCGAAGCCTCCATCGCGGGCAACCCGGGTCGTGACCGGGCCGATAGAGCCCACAGGGGTCTGTCGGGCGAGTTCTTCCTGGCGGGCGTCCCCCAGCAGGGCCGACAGATTTCGAATGGCGGCGGCGTTGGTAAAGACCAGGAGGTCGGGCGCGAAATCGAGGAGCCCTGCCGTGGCGCCCTCGGCATCCACGGGGACTTCCATATGATAGGCCACGGATTCGGTAACCTGTGCCCCGGCGTCATCGAGGGCTTCCGCCAGGGAGGCCCGGGCCACGTCGGCTCGGGGGATGAGCACCCCTTCGTCACGAAGGGGCCCGATGGCTTTCATGGCGCTGACGATGGCTTCGCTGGTGTAGTTTTCGGGCACCACATCGGGGCGAATGAAGCGTTGCTCCAGGGCGGCAAGGGTCGAGGCCCCGACAGCGCAGATCCGGGTGTTCCCCAGCAATCGCGCATCATGCCCCCCGTCGTCGAGTGCGGCGAAGACCGTGCGGGCGGCGTTGGCGCTGGTCAGGACAATCCATGCGTAGTGGGCCAGATCGTCGATGCCTTCGGGGCGGGCGGCCGGTTGGATTTCTACGGTGGGGCAGGCGTAGACATCGGCACCGAGGGTGCGGAGTCGCTGCTCCAGGGTGTCGTTGCCCTGTTGGGCGTGGGTAATGGCAATGCGCAGGCCAAAGAGGGGTCGGGATTCGAACCAGGCAAGTTCTTCGCGCAGTCCCGCGACGGCTCCGACGATGATGATGGCCGGGGATTTGACGGCGGCCTCTTCGGCCACGGACACGAGCTTGTCGAGGGGCGCGGTCACGGTGCGCTGCCGGGCATAGGTCCCCCACTCGACCACGGCGGACGGCGTCGTCGCGGCCCACCCCTTTGTCAGGAGGCCCGCGCACAGTTGGTCCAAGGCCCCCACCCCCATATAACACACGAGGGTACCCGCAGGATCGAAGCGAGCGAAGTCCAGGGCGAGGGTCTTGTCCTCGCCGGAAAGGTGGCCGGTCACAAAGGTCACGCTGGTGGCGAGTCCCCGGTGGGTTACGGGGATACCCGCATAGGCGGCGGCGGCGATTCCGGCGGATACTCCGGGCACGACTTCAAAATGGATGCCGGCGGCGGCCAGGGCGAGGGCCTCTTCCCCACCGCGCCCAAAGACAAAGGGGTCCCCCCCCTTGAGACGGACCACGTTTTTCCCCTGACGGGCCTGTGCAATGAGGATGCGCTGAATCTCTTCCTGGGGCAGGCTGTGTCGGTCCGCTTTCTTACCCACGTAAATCAGCTCGGCCTGGGGCGCGTAGCCCAGCATACGGGGATTTACCAGGGCGTCATAGACCAAGACCTGGGCACTCTGAAGACACTGACGGCCTCGCAGCGTGAGCAGGCCGGGGTCGCCGGGACCTGCGCCAACGAGGTACACATTTCCTGGGGGCATGGAGAGAGTTATCCTGATAGTTGGAACATTGGGGGCGTTAGTATACCGAAAACAAAGAACTTCGTGCCCCTACCCAGAAGTACAAGTGTTCTATTTTGATCCGTTGGACAGGTGATCTGCTGTAAGAACGGACCAAATTACTCCTAAGACTCCCCTCCTCGGAGGGGCCGGGGGTGGGTTAATCCACGAGATTATCGTTAACCCACCCCTAACCCCTCCCACGAGGGGAATCGCAAGGCACACCTACCTGAGCATAAACTTCGAGGTTGGTGACCTAAAAACTTGTTGCAAACGAATATCTTTCTGTAAAGTAGTAACACCACGGGACGGCGATGTGCGCCCCGGTACCGATTGGACCGGATTTTCACACCGAGAGGAGACTCCTATGAGCAACACCAAAGGTTTTGACCACTTTTTGTCCCCCTATGCCACCAGCAGCCTGGATCTGCGCAATCGGGTGGTCATGGCCCCCATGACCCGGGCCCGTTCAGGACCGGAACGCATTCCGAATGCACTGATGGCCGAGTACTATCGTCAGCGCAGCGGCGTGGGCCTCATCATCACGGAAGCAACGACCATTTCGGAGCAGGCCAATGGCTGGGTGAACTCTCCCGGCATTTACACCGATGCCCAACAGGCAGGCTGGAAACCCATTGTGGATGCCGTGCATGCCGAGGGCAGCACCCTCTACCTTCAGCTCTGGCACACGGGCCGGGCCTCCCACAGCAGCTTTCATGGAGGTGCATTGCCCGTGGCGCCGTCGGCGATTGCCATCAACGGCGAGGGCGTCCACACGGTCAACGGGAAAGAACCCCACGAAACACCCCGCGCCCTGGAAACGGATGAGCTTCCGGGCATTGTGGAAGATTATCGCCGTGCTGCGGAGCGGGCCAAGGCGGCCGGCTTTGATGGGGTAGAGATTCATGGAGCCAACGGATATCTGTTGGATGAGTTTTTGCAGTCCAAGACCAACCATCGCACAGACGGCTATGGCGGGAGCGTGGAAAACCGCTACCGGCTGTTGAAGGAGGTAGTTGAGGCGGTGACCACGGTCTTCCCCGCGAACCAGGTGGGCGTGCGACTTTCTCCCAATGGCGTGTTTAACGACATGGGTTCACCCGATTTTCGTGAGACCTTTCTCTATGTGGCGGAGCAACTGGACCAGTATGGGCTGGCCTATCTCCATGTGATGGATGGGCTGGCCTTTGGATTCCATGATCTGGGCGCGCCCATGACGTTGGAAGAGTTTCGGGCAGTCTTTCATGGCACCTTGATGGGGAACTGTGGGTACACGGCGGAGCAGGCGAATGAGGCCATTCAGCAGGGCCATGCGGATCTCATTGCCATTGGCCGCCCGCTGATTAGCAACCCGGATTATGTGGAGCGCATCGCTAACGGCTGGCCCCTTGCGGAGGATGCGGACCCCACGACGTGGAGTGGTCCCGGGGCGGAGGCCTATACG
>JAUIMA010000017.1 GCA_030432675.1 Candidatus Hydrogenedentota bacterium
TTAAGGACGTTTGATTTTTTTTAACCACGAATGGACACGAATGAACACGAATGGGATTGTTGTTGTTATCTGACGATGCCGGCGTTTTGCGGGGGATCTATGGGCTACCAAGACGGCTGACCGGTTGGCTGCCGCTGCGCTTCCTGTTTCGTGTCTATTCGTGGTAAAGGATTTCTGGGCAGGAAGGAGGGTGAGATGGGAGGAAGCAGGTTCTCGCGATAGCCATTCTCTCCGTGCCTATCGGTGTATTCCGTGGTCAAGCGCGTTTCGTTTATTTTTAACCACGAATGGACACGAATTAACACGAATGGGATTGTTGTTGTTATCTGACGATGCCGGCGTTTTGCGGGGGAGCGATGGGCTACCAAGACGGCTGGCCGGTGGGAAGCTGCTGCTCTTCCTTCTTCGTGTGCATTCGTGTCCATTCGTGGTTAACCCTTTTTTGTTTATAATCACCAATTGGGAGCGCTGTTCTACCTGCGCGCCTTAATTCGGGGCGGTTTCCCGTCCGCCTGGTATTGCATGGTGAATCGGGCTTTGCTATGGTGTCGGTGTGCGGGGTGTGGCCCGCGTAGAATGTAAGTAATCCTGCTGGGACAAGGGATAGTTCATGGGAAAAGAGAGCGTACGATTTGCCTGCCATCATTGTGGTCATTGCTGCACCGAAGTCGTCTGTCTGCCCACCCCCTGGGATGTCATTCGTATGGTGCGCATGGAAGGCGCGAATCCCTATGAGTTTCTGGAGTTTCTGACGGCCGAGGAAATCACCGGCGTGGAAGACGACGACCCCACGTGGTTGGAAGTGGGCGACGAACGTTATCTCATGGCGCTTCGACGTTCCGCTGATGGCTGCCATTTTCTCGACAAAAAAACCCGCTATTGCACCATCTATGAGGCCCGTCCTATTCTATGTCGTCTCTATCCCTTTGCGGTACAAGAGACAGAAGAGGGGGAGTTTCTTGGATTTACCCTCCATGACGATGTAGGATGTCCGAAGAATCGCGATGGCGTACACAAAACCGCCCCCCTCTATGCGCTCTACCAAGATGATTGTCTTCACCAAACGGACTATCAAGATCTTGTAAACGTCTTCAACGCCCGCACAGATGCGGACAAGAGGCCGGAAGATTTCATCGAAATGTTTGTGCATTACGAAAAATCGAGTCCTTCCCACAATTAAAGGCGCCGCACCAAACTATGAAAACTCCAATTTTGTGCGGAGTATTCGGGGTTGTTTGGCGCGACGATGTAACAGGACGTTGACTTCAGGAGTGTTGCCATGCTAGAGTATGGCCCTCGTGTGCGGAAACTTTTATCACTTGACAGGGGATACATTTGTCAACAGGTGATGTACGGCGCTGACCGAAGTTCGTATTACCGCGCCTGCCTCCATCTGTTCCGTCAGCGCTTCGTTTTCTCAGGAGCCCCAATCGTATGAAACGTTGGACCGTGATGTTAATCCCCCAGGATCGGGGTGGCACACAGACTTTTTCCCTTGCCGCCTACCATTTCTGGGTGGCTATCGGCCTCTCCATTGGTCTTTCTACTATTCTTGCATTTTGCGCCGCTTTTTTCTTTCAGCGTCACTATGTGATTGCGAAACAGGCCACCGAACTGCAAGAGCAGAATAAGACGATGAAGTATACGTTGGATGCCACGCAAACGGCACCTGCCGTGGTTGCAGAGACGTCCAGTGAAGACGTGGAAGCGGTTGAACGCCGTCTGCGTGCCGAGTATGAAGCGAGCATCGACGCCATTACCGCCGAATTAAGCGAACTTTACGACATGGAAGCGAAAGCCCGGGATATCACCGGCATCGCACCCCGTGAAAAGTCCCGTGAAACGGAATCGACCACCGCAGGCGGTGGCCAGGGCGGTCCGCCGTCGGGCTACACCCCCGTGGCGTATCTGGGTGTAGAGAATCAGTTTCGCCCCCCCCACGTGATTTACGGCCTTTCCCGTCCTTCCGCTGATCTGATATTGCAGGAAATTCGGGTGCGTCAACAGAGTTTGAGCGAGTTGGTGGTCGATGGTAAAGCCGCCGCCGAAAAAGTTTCGCGCATTCCATCCGTATGGCCCTTGCTGAACGGTGCAGGCCGCATCAGTTCCCGCTTTGGGTATCGCCGCGACCCGATTCATCGCCGCGTGCGTCATCATGATGGCACCGACCTGGCCGCACCTACGGGTACTAAGATACGTGCCACGGCGGTGGGGAAGGTTTCCTTTTCAGCCTACGACCAATTCTTCGGTAATCTCGTCCGCATCGACCACGGCAACGGGCTCGAAACCTGGTATGCCCATTTGTCCAAGCGCACGTGCAAAGTTGGCGATTCCGTTGACCGGAGTACGATCATCGGCCACGTGGGCAGCACGGGCCGGAGCACCGGTGCGCACCTTCACTATGAAGTGCGGCGTAACGGCAATCCGGTGGACAGCGAAAAGTATCTAAGCGACTGAGTGACGGGCTGGCGGGGTGGCTGAATATGCCCCGGGATTCCGGTTCGCTTTTATTTCGCGCCCTCATGTACAATTCAGTCCGTTGAATGGCAATGGTCCCCTCAGGCAGGCGCTGCGGTCTGTCTGGTGTGGTGACGCTTTCTCCGGTATGTCCACGTACCCAAACCCTGAGCGACAGGATCACACGATGCTTGATTCACGAAAGTCCAAAAACTACAGCGAGAGTAAAGTCGTTAGTATCATTGGCCAAGGCACCACCATCAAGGGAGATGTCAGTTCCAAGGGCACGATTCGCATCGAAGGTTCTGTCTCCGGACAGGTTCAGAGCGGCGATACCATCGTGGTGCAGGAAGGTGGCAAGCTGAAGGCGGACCTGGTGGCTGGCCAGATCATTATCAGTGGCGAAGTGCACGGCAACGTCCTCGCCCATGAGCGCCTCGAGATTTGTGCCGGCGGTAAGGTCATTGGCGACATTACGGCGCCACGCGTGAGCATTGCCGAAGGGGTACTCTTTGAGGGTAAATGTACCATGAAGGCCCCGGGCAGTGGCACCCCGGCCGCCCAGGGCAAGCAGTCGGCCCAGTCCGGCAACGATTAACACGCCCGCACGTCCCCGCGGCGGACCCCCTCGGGTCTGACCCGACGGTTGCGACGGGCTGAGAGATATCATGTCTGAGTTTCCGTCCAAGTCGTCCAAGATTCTTGTCGCTATGAGTGGGGGGGTGGATAGTGCCGTAACGGCCTCCCTCATCGCCAAGGCGGGCTACGACTGCGTGGGCGTTACCATGCGCCTCGTTCCGGAGCATGAAGAGCAATCGGTTTTCGAGCCCTGTTGTGGTCTGGAAGCGGCCGAAGATGCGCGCCGGGTCTGCGAAAAAGTCGGAATTCCCCATCAGGTTATGCACGCCGTCGATCGCTTTGACCGGGACATCATCACCCACTTCGTCGATGAATATCAGCAGGGACGCACGCCCAATCCCTGTGCCCGCTGTAACCGCATGATCAAGTTTGGTGCCCTGTATCAGTGGGCCGACAAGATTGGTGCGGACTACATCGCCATGGGCCATTACGCCCGACTGGAGCGCTTTGGTGAGCGCCATTCCCTCCGGCGTGCCACCTATCGTCCGAAAGACCAGAGCTACGTGCTCGCGCCCCTGACCCAGCCCCAACTGCGTCGCGCCTGGTTTCCTCTCGGAGAAATGACCAAGAAAGAGGTGCGGGAACATGCCTGGGGCCTCGATTTTGGGATGGCCACGAAGAAAGAGAGCCAGGAGATTTGTTTCATTCCCAACCGCGACTACGCCGGTTGGATAAAGAAGCGGGCATCGGCCATGCCGGAGGGGCCCATCCTCGATACGGATGGTAAGGTGTTGGGTACCCACCAGGGGCTCATGCATTACACCATCGGCCAGCGCAAAGGGCTTGGCGTGAGTGGTCCCCGGCCCTACTACGTGGTCCGTTTGGACACCGCGCAGAATGCCGTTGTGGTGGGCCATGCCGAAGAGACCTTCTCCGAGTCATTCCGCACGGGACCCGTGTGCTGGGGGGGATTGGGTCGGCAAGAGGAGTCCTTCCGCTGTCTTGTGCAGCTTCGCTCTCGTCATGGCGCAGTCGCGGCCACGGTTCATGCCGACCGGCAAGGGGCTACGGTCGTCTTCGATGCGCCCGAGCAGGCGATTACGCCGGGCCAGTGGGCCGTCTTCTACAATGAAGACGGCTTTGTCCTGGCTTCCGCAATTGTGCGGGGCTTCCGACTGGTTCAGTCAGGTGTCGAAGTGGCTGACCGGATGGCACCCGCACCCGATCAGGCTCCGGCTTAGAAATACGTCGTATTGCCACTGATAAGGTCGGCGATTTCCGTGTACCCCAAAGAATTGGCCATGTCGGCCGCCGTCATTCCGTCGATACATTCATCGCGCATATTGGGGTCTGCGCCATGGCTGAGCAAGAGTTCGGCAATTTCCTGATTGCCGGTGACACAGGCCCAATGGAGGGGGGTCATTCCGATATTGCTCTCGGCGTTCACGTCGCAGGTTTCCAACAGGGCTTCCACCGTTTCACGGTGGCCTTCCCGCACGGCCTTGTGCAATGCCGTTTCGGAGAGGTCATCCAATTGCGAGGGGTCGGTGCCAATCCGTAATAACGACTGGACGGCCTCGGTGAGTCCGAGGTAGGCGGCCCGGTGCATAGGGGGGGCTTTGCGTTCCATTTCGGTCTCGTCATCACGGACCTGACGTAGCATCATCTCCGCCAATGCCATGTGGCCACTACCAAAGGCCCGATCGAGGGGCGTCTTGCCGCTGTCATCGAGCGTATGCAGCCAAACAGATTTCATAGGCAGTACCTCCTGGGTTGTAAACATCCTTCGGGAGTTAGGAAGCAATATTGGTGCCACAATTCCGTGTGCGGAGAGCGGACGTCGCTCCTTCTGTGTAACGACATGGGCTACAAGGGTTTGGGTGCAGGTGATGTACTTCCTGCGTCCCACGAGGACATTTCACGTACCTCCCCGCTGCTGCAAATACGGTAGCTCTCTGACAGAGTGACAGAAAATCGGCGGTTGATGCCGACTGAATGTAAAGGGCCGTGTAGTCCGGAGTTTCGGACAAACAAATGGTGTGCTTCCGCGAATTGAAATGACATGTCGGTCTCTGTTGTGTTAGTATACCGTATGTAGAGGTGCGAGAGTGTCTTGTGCCCGTATATTGTTGTTTCGGAGTCTCTCGTGAAGCGATGTTACCCATGGGTTATGGTCCTGGTACTCCTGGTGGCAGGGCTACTACCCGGTTGCGAGGCACCGATCCCGGCAACCCCGCCGGAAGGTGGGCCTGCGGAATCCGATGCGGACGTCTGGGCCGACTGGCTTGCCATCGCAGACAGCGAACAAGAGACCTGGGATGTGGCCGAAGCGGCCCGACTCACAGGAATCCTGGCGCAACGCCCGCAGGGGCTCGCGCCCATGCTGGCCCTTATTGCCGACCCATCCCGGGATGGGGCCGTGCGGGTGCTGGTCATCATGAGCCTGGCGCCGTACCGCGCATCATTGCCTCCCTATGAGTCTACCATTATCACGTTGACGGAAGCGTCCCAAGAGAGCGGGATCCGTGCCGTTGGTACCCACCTGCTGGGTCTGGTCCCCACAGCGTCTGCGGCCGAAAAAACCGTCGCTCTGTTGGAAGACGAAGACCGGTCCGTTCGTGAATCGGCCATGGGAGTGCTGGTTTCTTTTCACGGTGAACGCATCGCCGACCGGCTTGTGGCTTTCTGGGAGGATCCCGAAACCACGCCACAAATCCGGGAGCAGCTTATTCTCGGGATGGAGCCCGAGTTGGTGGATGATCATTTGAAACTTTTCGCCGATGCCGTGACCGATCAGGGGTTGAACGCGGCCGTCCGCTATAAGGCGGCGACGGTATTGGGTCAATTGGGTGGTGTGGTACATCGTGATGCATTGGCGCACTGTGCTGCGTCTGATCCGGATCCCCATGTGAAGGAACGGGCGCAAGGGGGGCTGGCCCTGCTGAGCGCGCGTCTGGAACCGAATGAAACGGTGACCGGTGCCCCGGACGAGTAGGGGGTAACGCTTTGCAGCAACGTCGGTATTTAGAGCGGATTTAACATACAATAGACGAGAATCACGTTGATGCCTTTCGTCGGTATTCTGGCACTGGAAGTGTGCCCCCATCGGGAAGTCGGGTTTCCTTGAAATTTAAATCTGCACCGGGTCGAATCGAACGGTGTTTGAAGGAGTATTACGGGTGTTATTTGGAAAACGACGTCAGAGCCCTGCGGCACGTCCAACGGGAAGTGCGCAAGGGGGTGGTATGGCCGATACCTACGTGGTGGCCTATGAGCGCATGCTCAAAGGGAATCAGCTGACCCGTCGTGGGCGGCCCATCAAACAGGTCGCCATTGTCGTGCATGGCACGGTGAAACTGGTGACCAGCGGGGATATGGTCGATCGGAAGACCTATGAAGCCCTCGTACTGGGCGGGGTGTTGGCGGCGGACGATGTGCCGGCGGTGCCGGAGGTGCTGGAGGCGGATGAGCCCCTGGAGGGGGATCCCCCGACGACCTGATGACATTCAGGCCCCGTGTGTCACAGGGAAGCCGTGCACCGGCAGGTGCACCAACGCCGAAAGGCACTTCATGCCGGATTCCGAAGCAGAAACACTGCGGGAGCCCCGCCTTTCTGCCTCTCTGATCGTGCGAAACGAGGCGATGCGTATCACGGACTGTGTTTCGGCCCTGCTGCCCGTCGTGGATGAAATTTGCGTTTTGGATACGGGGTCGGAAGACGATACCGTTTCGCGGGCGCGGGCATTGGGGTGTCGGGTCTTCGAGGGGGACTGGACAGACGACTTCGCCGCGGCGCGAAACGAAGCCCTCCGCACCTGTCGCTTTCCATGGGTGCTCTCCATCGATGCGGACGAGTGTATTTCCGCCGGGGACGTTAGCGCCTTGCGCGCCTTGGTCAGCCAGACCCCGGATCGTGCCTATCGCTTTGTTACCCGTAACTACACCAACGTCGACTCTGTGAGTGGGTTCGTGCCCACCTTAGCTTCCGATCCCCACAGCCAGGGGTTTGCCGGCTGGTTTCCAAGTTCTAAAGTGCGCCTTTTTCCCAACCATCCTGGAGTGCGCTTCGAGGGGGTGGTCCATGAGCTCCTCAATGTCGCGCTCGCCCGCTGCGCAATACCTGTCGAAGATACCCCCATCCCAATCTATCACTATCCCCATCACCATCAGCGACCTGGAGCGCAGGAGGCCAAACAGGCACTCTATCTTCGGCTCGGGGAGCAAAAGGTGGCGGAACAACCGGAAGTGGCTCGGCTGCATAGTGAACTGGGCGATCAGTACGTCGACATGGGGCGCTATGGCGAGGCTCTTTCCGCCTATCGGCGTGCCGTTGCCCTGGAACCGCACGATGGGGTTTGGCTCAAAAACCTCGGGACGACCCTGTATCTGGCCGGGCATCTCGACCCCGCCGAACAGGCCCTTCGACTGGCCGTAGCGCAGGAACCCGACCTGGAAGAAGGGTGGCGAAACCTTACGGTGGTGTTACTGCGCCAGGAGAAGTACGGGGACGCCCATGCGGCGGCGGCCCGCGCCCTGGCGTTGGACCCTTGCCAATCGGACAGCTATCGGTATCTGGCCATGGCGCAGCATCACCAGGGGGACACGGCGGCAGCCATCGTATCGCTCGAAGCGCTGTTGCACCGATTCCCGGATGACGCCGAAGGAATTCGTCTCCTCGACAGTTACCGCCACTGATCGAGAGACGGCCGAGTGCGGCGATGGGGTGTGCCGACCGTTTTTGCGCACCATCGCTAAAGATTCTTCCTCCACTGCCGATACTCTTTTGTGAAGCAAGTCGCAGCAGCGCGACACGCTTCAGCCAATGCACGGATGCAGCGGCTAACCCAATCACGGAGGAGTGTTCTCATGGGTTTACGAATTAATACCAATGTTGCTGCCCTCAATACGAGCCGTATTCTACGGCGCAACACCCTTTCCCTCAACCGATCCCTCGAACGACTGTCCAGCGGTCTGCGCGTTAACCGAGCAGCCGACGATGCCGCGGGTCTTGCGATTGCCGAAGGCTTTCGCGCCCAGGTACGCGGTAGCCGGGTAGCGGTACGCAACTCGCAGGATGGTATCAACCTGGTGCAGACGGCGGAAGGGGCACTCGCGGAAACGTCTAACATCCTGCAACGAATCCGGGAGCTGGCCATTCAGGCGGCGAACGGTACGAACAGTACCGAAAACCGGGCTTCCCTCAACCTGGAAGTGACCCAGTTGCTGGAGCAGTTGGACGATATCGCGTTGGACACCGAGTTTAACGGTGTGCTGGTCCTCAGTTCTCCGCAGACGATCACCCTGCAGACCGGTCCTGAAGTTGGCCAGACCCTGCGGATTCTGGTCTCTGGCGCAAAGACCACCGACCTGGGTGTGACCAGTGTGAGTATCTCCACGGTCGGTGGTGCGGTAAGCTCGCTCAGCACCGTCGACGTGGCCCTGCAACGGGTCAATGATTTGCGGGCCACCTTTGGTGCCCTTCAAAATCGGCTCGAGTTTACCATCAACTCCTTGGAAATTCAGGAAGAAAACGCGGCCGCTTCCGAGAGTGCGATTCGCGATGCGGATATCGCCCAGGAAACGCTGAAGTTTACGCGGAACCAGATCCTCGTCAGCGCAGGCACGACGGTCCTCGCCCAGGCAAACGTAGTGCCCCAGACGGCCCTGCAGTTGCTCGGCGGATAAGGCATCGTCCAGCACGGTTTTCTCCTCCTCCATTCGGATACCCGGCCCATCGAGGCCGGGTGTTCGTGTGTATTACCGCGGGGAATAGCCGCTTGACATCCATCGCCCCGTCGGCCATGATGCCCCTATGAAGCCGCTCATTCTCTTTCCCTGCAATGGTAATACCCGCGAGGCGGTAAGCGTCGTGGAAGCCATCAACCGTGTCACCCCCACGTGGGAACTCCTGGGCTTTTCCGACGACAACCCGGCCCTGCAAGGCACAACCCAGATGGGCTATCCCGTCTGCGGAACCCGAGACGCATTGCAGGCCCACCCTGAAGCCTACGTCTTGGCCGCGCCCGGGCGACCCGACAACTATTGGCGTCGCCTCGCGCTCATCGAGGAGTTGGGGGTTTCCGCTGCGCGGTGGGCTACGCTGGTGCATCCCGACGCACAGATTGGTGCCGGGTGTACCGTGGGCAACAACGTACTTATTCAGGCGGGGGTCGTCTTGACGGCTTCCGTCGAGGTGGCCGATCATGTGGCGATTCTGCCCAATACGGTCCTCTCCCACGATGTTTCGGTAGGGCGTGGCACCTTGATTGGGGCAGGCGTGGTGATCGCCGGGGGCGTGCGGCTGCAGCAAAGTGCCTATGTGGGGTCTGGCTCCCGACTTCTTCAGGAAATTATCATCGGAGAGTTTTCCCTGGTTGGACTGGGGGCCACCGTCATTTTTTCCGTGCCGCCCCACACCGTCGTCGCCGGAAACCCGGCCCGCATGCTACGATGCGTTCTACCCAAGTCGTAGGGGTTAATCGTTGAAGTGTGCCGTGCCTCGCATGGGGGCGGACCAATTGGCTGGAGAGTGAATAGTGATGTTGCGTTGTAAGACTACCTGGGCGATGCTCATGCTGGTAACCGGCTTGGTTTCCATTGTTGGTGCGGAAACCCGGCCAAATGTGATCGTGATCTATACCGACGATCAGGGCACCGTGGATATGGGGGCCTACGGTGCCGCCGATCTCAAGACACCGGGCATGGATCGGCTCGCGGCCTCGGGTATCCGATTCACCCAGTTTTATGCGCCCGCACCGGTTTGCTCCCCTTCCCGGGCCGGGCTACTCACCGGGAAATATCCGCCCAACGCGGGCGTTCCCGGAAACGTCTCTTCCCAAAAGGGAAATAGCGGCATGCCTGCCGAGCAGGTGACCATGGCCGAGATGCTGGGCGAGGCGGGGTATGCCACTGCCCACATTGGCAAATGGCATTTGGGTTATACCCCCGAGACCATGCCCAACGGCCAGGGCTTTGACTATTCCTTTGGTCACATGGGGGGCTGTATCGATAACTACTCCCACTTTTTCTATTGGGCCGGTCCCAACAAACACGACCTGCACCGGAACGGGGAAGAGGTCTACCACGATGGCGCCTATTTCCCCGACCTGATGGTCAAGGAAGCCGGACAGTTTATGGAGGCGCACCAGAAAGAGCCCTTCTTCATTTACTTCGCCCTGAACGCGCCCCACTACCCCTATCAGGGGGAAGCCGAATGGTTGAAGCACTATCAGGACGCGGGCGTGCCCTATCCCCGCGACCTCTACGGGGCCTTTCTCAGCAGCCTCGACGCCCGGATCAACGCCCTCGTAGACCGGGTTGAAGCACTTGGGCTCCGCGAAAACACCATCATCGTGCTTCAATCCGACCATGGCCACTCCATGGAAGAGCGGGCCCACTTCGGCGGTGGCAGTGCCGGTCCCTATCGGGGGGCCAAATTCAGCATGTTTGAAGGGGGGCTGCGCGTGCCAGCTATCATCAGCTGGCCCGGCCGTCTTGAAGCGGGCGGCGTCCGCGACCAGCTCGCCCACGGTAGTGACTGGTTCCCCACCATCGCGGCATTGTGTGGCGTGCCCCTGCCCGACGAGCCCATTGACGGTAAGAGTCTCGTGAAGGTGCTGGAAGACAAGGACGCAGATTCCCCCCACGACGTGCTCCATTGGGCTACCGTCGGCGGAAAGAAACTTCAATGGGCAGTGCGGAAAGGGGACTGGAAACTCATTGGCAATCCCCGGGACCCCTCCCTCGCCAAGGGTGCCACCCTGCCCGATCACGTGCTCGTCAACCTGGCGGAAGATCCCGGCGAGCAACACAATCGGGTGGAGGAGGAGCCTGAGACCTTTGCCGCCTTGAAAGCACTCCACGAAGCATGGGCCCGCAGTCTCCCCGGAGCGCCGTGAGCGGGGTTGTACCCTGGTAAGGATGCGCGTCGGTGAGCCCTCGGCACGGTTTAACACCCGCCGAAGGAAAAAAACGGGTCCCGGATTTGACTCGTTCCCCGCCAATCACGTACAATAGCGGTCCCAAGTCGACGGGGCGTTCTGTCTCTATGTCGGCTCCTATCTCTCTGAACGGGTAGCTCAGTTGGTAGAGCATCGGACTTTTAATCCGGTGGTCGTGGGTTCGAGCCCCACCCCGTTCACCATTCTACAATCCAGCCCGCGTCGGACGCTTTTTCGACGCGGGCTTTTTCGTGTCACTGCGCAAAAGAACCAAGGAGATGGACCACTCCCGCCACGGACCCGCTGCGGTCAGGTCGAAACCAAGGGCACGATCGTATTCACGCCACCCCTTCCGTAACGATTCAACCAAAAATTCCGCCAAGACACCCACCGAGGCCATCTGCCAATCCCCCGGCGAGGCCTTCTGCCAGGCCGCCCGCCAGTTCAGAGACTCCCTCCACGGCCGCGGCGGCGCTTTCCGTGGCGACATCGGCCGCCCCGCCTGCGAGCTCTCCGGCGGCTTCCGCACCAACGCCCAGGCTCTCGACGGCGCCACCGGAAACATCGGGGGACGGCACCGCGTCCATTGTGGGGCCCACGACGGGGTCGGACTCGGCGGTGGGCGGAGCATTTTCGGGTCCCCTGGAAGAAGGGGAGGGTGCGCCTATCCCATCCAGAACAAATCCCCCTCTTTCTTTGGTCCGCTCTGCGTCTTCCGGCACGCGCCAATGAACGCTATCCACCATACCCACCCACTGAAAGGGCGTGAGCAGAATCAGAGCGATTGCGTCCGCGAATAAGATCCGCATTACGACGAAGATGGATGCACCGACCAGCAGGGCCAGACCGACCGATGCGTAGGCAGACGGCGGCGTCTCCTTCACGATATTCGTCTCGACCACGAAATCAGGGTGATAGAAGATGCGGGTCGGTGTCATGGTATCGACTTCGGCGATGGTGTCAATTCGAATGCGGGTGATTGCGAGGTGCGTCGCTCCCCGAAGTTCCCCTTCCAGGCCATCAAGGAGGGCTCCCTCCAGTGAATCTTTGTCGGAGGTATTCTCTTTGGCGGCGTGTGCGAGCACCGTCTCCACAGCCCCTTGCAGGGTGCGGTTAATGGGCGTGTTGGACAACAAATGGGCTTCCACGGTTTGGGCTGTTACGGAAGCTTCGATTACGCCGCAGACGCGAATAATGGGCCCTTTCTTTCGGGTCAGCAGATTCTTCGCATCCTTCCACAACGCGACGTTGATGGGCGCGGTTGCGTCGAAGTTGAAGGCCTGGTCGCCCACCCGGTAGGCAGGGGAAGCGGCCGCAGTTTCATTTTCGAGTACTGGGTGGGACCCGGCCGAAAAGACATGCACCTGTTTTTTCTTCCACAGAAACCCGCTTTCTTCGACGTAGCCCGCGATATAGTTTTCGGGGACGACGAATACCTGCAATTGACTCGCCCGCCACGCCACGAATCCGCACACCCCCACAATCACCAGGAAAAGACCCAGATTGGCCAACTGAGCCGCACGACGCGGTACATGTCCTCGCTTCACAGAAATTTCCCTCCCGCTGTGGGCAACCAACGCTGCGTAGGAGTCTAATAGATAATTGAGCGGGTGAACAAGTAGATAATCGAGGTGGGTCTATGATTTCATGGGGGACATACTTGAAGAACATCTTGAGACCGTGCGTCTGCAGATCCAGGGGCGGACGAGAAGCGATAGGGTTAAGACTCGGTACACGGAATTCGTGAGGTCGTTGGCCCATTTGTTGATGCGTGGGCTTGGCAGAAATGCACGTCTGTAGAGGAAGATGTAAGTGGCGTGTGGACGACCGTTCCTCCCGACTCGTTCAGGCAATCCATTCTTTACATTGTCGCGTACAAATTTGAACAATACTATCTCCCCATGCTAAGATAGTTTCTACAAGAATGATTTCTGTTCGACGCGTATGTGCGCCGGATCGAGCCTAACGGAAAGGAGGCATTGCGCCGTTTTCAGCCTGTGGGCTGAAGCCGCTGCTGTGTTATGGACCGCACGGTGACATGGGGAATCCTGGGTACGGGTGATATCGCCCGCCAGATGGCCGAAGACCTACGTCTCGTTCCCCGTTCCGAATTGCGTGCCGTTGCCTCCCGCACGCCCCACCGCGCCGAAGCCTTCGGCGAGACCCATGATATCCCGGTCCGTTATGGGGATTATGAAGCCTTGGCCCATGACCCGGCCATTGATGTGGTCTATGTAGCTACGCCCCACATCCGCCATTGTGAAGACACCCTCTTATGTCTGGAATCGGGCAAAGGGGTGCTATGTGAAAAGCCCCTCGCGATGAACCGCCGCCAGGTCGACCGCATGGTGGCGGCGGCGGAAGAGACGGGGTGTTTTCTCATGGAGGCCTTCTGGACGGCTTTCTTCCCCGCCATCCAATCAGTGGGCACCCAGTTGGCCGAAGGGGCCATTGGCGTACCCCGCGAGGTCCGTGCGACCTTTGCGTATCCGGCGAAGCCGGACCCCACGAGTCGCATCTTCGACCCGGCCCTCGGCGGCGGCGCGCTCCTCGACATTGGGGTGTATACGGTGGCCCTGGCAGACCTGGTGTTTGGCCGTGAAGCCCGGGCCATTACGTCGGAGTGGCGCCCGGCATCGTCGGGAGTTGACCTGGCGGGATCCGTTACGCTCGACTTCGGGGAAGGACAGCGCGCTCTATTGGACTTTTCGTTGGATGCTCCGCCTGCCCAGGGGGCTACCATCACCGGAACGGAAGGGGTCATTGAACTTCCCGAGCGTTTTTCCCAGCCGGATTTCTATACCCTGACCCAGGCGGGCGTCACGGAGACCCATCGCTTTGCGCGGAAAGGCTATGGCTATCATCTCGAAGCCGCGGCGGTGACGGAATCTATGCTGGCGGGACAGACCCAATGTCCAACGGTTCCCTGGTCGATGAGCCAGCGGGTCGTTCAGACCCTGGACCGCGTTCGGGAGCAATGGGGCCTGCGCTACGCTGCAGAATAATCGACTATCATTACCTGGGCCGTTCCTGCACTTTCGGGGAGTGCACGGCCCGGATGCGCCGGGGGCTACCGGTTCAGAATTCTGGATTGTGGTGCCCACGGAGGTTTCAAAAACACGTTGCCAAACAAAGGAGGTTTGAAGTGTCTGTCAGACAAGATACGCGAGATCCCATCCTGGACCCCGATGGAGGGAACCCAACACACCCCGCAGGTACGGCGCCCCCGGGTATGGCAGGCGCGCCCCCCGCAGCCATTGACCCGGCAGCCATTGCGGCCCTGCGCTTTCTATCCCAGCTGCGGGAGGCGGGTGATGCCATTGTATTGCGCGACCGCGTGCAAGAGGCCCTGGAGGTCTTTGTAGAAAGTGATGCCGCCCTCGATGAAGCGACCGAACGCGGTTTGCGCAAACTGCTTCGGGGTTGCCAGGAAATTTTCTTCGGCGACATCTACGACTATCTCCTGTTACGTCCCAAGATTGGTCAGAAACGAATCGTTCGTTCCCACCCGGAGTTGGGCCGCTTTGAAGCAGTGGAGCGGGGCGAATACCTTCGGGTGAAAGATGGCTATATTCAGGGCCCATCGGAAGCGAGCCGCACGGGCCTCACCATCGACTTTCGCCCGTTCTTTCTGAACTACCCCAAGACCCAGGAAGCCCAGGCCATGGGCACGGGCATTTCGGTGTTGAACCGACACCTCGCCGGCACCATGTATCAGCAGCCCGACCACTTTCGTGCGGCCCTCACCGATTTCCTGCGGAAGTTTCGCCTCGAAAATCACAACCTTTTCGTCAATGATTACATCACCTCCCATGAGGTGCTGGTAAATCAAATAGAAGCGGTATTGCAAGATCTGGCGGAGCGGGGAGACGATGCGGTGGACGAAGAGGTGACCCACGTGCTCCGGGTGCATGGCTTCGAGCCTGGCTGGGGACGTCGCCTCGCAAGTATCCGCGAACGGCTGGGCGCCTTGTCACAGGTCCTGGAATCGGCCGATCCCGACCGGCTCGAGCGTTTGCTCGCGGCCTTGCCCCTGACGCGTACCGTGGTGATGGTGACGCCCCATGGTTGGTTCGCCCAGCACGATGTACTGGGTAAGCCCGATACCGGCGGCCAGGTCACCTATGTGCTTGACCAGGCCCGGGCCCTGGAGCGGGAGCTGAAGACCCGCTTTTACGAGAGTGGCTTGGAAGAAATTAACCCCCACATCGCCATCCTCACCCGACTTATCCCCGATGCCGAAGGCACCACCTGCAACCAGGCCCGGGAGAAGGTTATTGGCAGCGACCATTGCTGGATCGTGCGTGTTCCGTTTCGAAATCCCGATGAGAGCATCCATCCCACGTGGATATCCCGCTTCCATATCTGGCCCTACCTCGAAGACTTCGCCCTCCAGGCCCGGGAGACCATCGTGGGCGAGTTTCTGGCGGTCCCCGACCTCATCATCGGCCACTACAGCGACGGCAACCTGGTGGCCCACCGCCTCGCCGAAGATCTGGGCGCGACCCACTGTGCGGCCGTCCACGCCCTGGAAAAGACCAAGTATCTCCTGAGCGATCTCTATTGGGCCGATATGGAGGACGAGTATCACTTCTCCTGTCAGTTTACCGCCGACATGATCGCCTATAATGCCGCCGACTTCATTATCAGCAGCTCCTACCGGGAAATCGGAGGCACGGACGAAGAGATGGGCATGTTTGAGAGCTACGAAACCTTCTCCATGCCGGGCCTCTATCGTGTGACCTCCGGCATGGACCTGACCCTCGCCCGTTACAACATTGTGCCTCCGGGAGTCAGCGAAGAGCATTTCTTCCCCGCATCCGAAACGGAGCGCCGTTTGACCGGGGTCTGCGAACGGCTGGAAAAGCTTCTTTTCGCGGCCGAACCCGCAGAAAACTGCGTCGGCCACCTGAAGAATCCTGACTTGCCACCCATCTTCGCCATGTCCCGGGTGGACAAGGTAAAGAACCTTCCCGGCATCATTGAGGCCTTTGGAAAATCGAAGGCCCTGCGAAAAGCGGCGAATCTTGTTATTATGTCTTCTATCACCCGCATTGAAGATTCCAGCGACCAGGAGGAGATCGATCAGTTGCATCGTATGTACGACTTGCTCGATCACTATCAGCTGGAAGGCTCGGTGCGGTGGTGCGCGGCCCGACTCGACAAGGTGGAGACCGGAGAAATCTATCGGCTGGTGGCCGACCGCCGGGGGGTCTTTGCCCAACCGGCATTCATGGAGACCTTCGGCCTGACCGTCATCGAAGCCATGGCCTGCAGCGTGCCCGTCGTGGTGACCTGTTTCGGCGGACCGGCGGAAATCGTCGAGGACAAGCAATCCGGTGTGGTGGTGAACCCCAACGATCACGAACAGATGGCTGCGGCCCTCTATGACGTTGTCACCCAATCTGATACCTGGGAGCACTACAGCCGGGAGGGCATTGAGCGGGTTTGCAGTGCCTTCCTCTGGAGCGCTCACGCCGCCAAGGTCCTCCGCCTGGCCAATACGTATTCCTTCTGGGATCATCTCGACGTGATGAACCGTCGTGCCCTGGACCAATATATCCACACGCTCTATCACACCGTGTTTCGGCCCCGCGCCATCGAGGCGTTGAAGAAGTAAAGGGAATCTCAATGTATATTCAGTTAATTAGCATCCATGGACTTATCCGCGGCGAAAAAATCGAAATGGGGAGGGACTCCGACACCGGAGGCCAGGTGCGCTATGCCCTGGAACTGGCACGGACCCTGGGTTCCATGCAGGGGGTTACGCAAGTCGATCTCTTCACCCGGCGGATTCGAGACAAGCGGGTGGAGCCGGAATACGGTGAAGACATTGAGGAAATCGGCCCCAACTGCCGAATCGTGCGTCTTCCCTGCGGTGGGGGGCGCTATTTGCGGAAAGAGCGACTCTGGCCCTTTCTGGATGACTTTGCCGACGCCATGATTACCTTTATCCGTAAGGAGGGCCGGGTGCCCGACCTGGTTCACGGCCACTATGCCGATGCGGGCTACATCGCCACCGAGGTTTCATCGGCCTTTGGGGTGCCCTTCGTGTTTACAGGGCACAGCCTGGGACGGGACAAGAAGAATTATCTTGTTTCGCAGGGCTGGAGCAGTGAGCAGATGAACAAGGAATTTAACATTGACCGCCGTATCGATGCGGAGGAAAAGGCCCTCGCCAGCGCCGATTTGGTCGTTACCAGCACACGCCACGAGCGAGACACCCAGTATAAGCACTACTACAACGGCGATGCCCCCCAGTTTGCCGTAATTCCACCGGGTACGGAATTGGAGCGTTTCTTTCCCTATTACGAATACGAGGTGGCCCCCGACAACGTGGGGGAATACTGGAAACAGGCCCGTATGCGGATGCAGGGCGAATTAGAGCGTTTCCACTTTAACGCGGACCGTCCCATCATCCTGGCGCTCTGTCGTCCGGATAAACGGAAAAACATTAACGCCCTGATTGAGGCCTACGGACAAGACAAGGAGCTGCAGGCCCTCGCAAATCTGGCCATTTTCGCCGGTATCCGAAAGTCGATTACGGATATGCCTGAGGCGGAGCAGCAGGTCCTGACCGATATGTTGCTCATGATGGACCGCTACGACCTCTATGGGAAGATGGCGGTACCAAAAAATCACGAATCGGAAGTCGATGTGCCCGAGCTGTACCGTTTGGCGGCCTCAAAGCATGGGGTGTTTGTTAACAGCGCTTTCGTGGAACCCTTTGGCCTGACCTATATCGAGGCGGCTGCCTGTGGGCTTCCTATTGTGGGTACACAAAACGGCGGGCCTCAGGACATCCAGGAAAACTGCGACTGCGGTCTCCTGGTAGATGTGAACAAGCCCGAAGAAATCGGTCAGGCCATCAAAACCATCCTGACGGATCGGGAGAAATGGCAGCAATACAGCGACAACGGCGTCAATCGAGTGCGCGAGCATTATTCGTGGCAAAAACACTGTGAAGACTACCTGGCCGCCGTTGGGAAGTTGGTGGATGCCACGCCCGAGACCAGCTTCCCCAAAAAGCATGGAAGAAATGCACCGGGTCGCCGGTTGGCCGAGTTAGATGCCTTGCTCATTACCGACATCGACAATACCCTGCTGGGAGACGATGACGCCCTGGAGCGCTTGCTGGCCTTTATGAAGGATCACCGCGACCGCATCGGGTTTGGCCTGGCTTCTGGTCGCCACCTGGACATGATTACCGAAGTCGTTGATGAACATCAGATCGAAGGACTGGATGTGGTGATCGCGTCGGTGGGTGCGGAAATCTACTATGGCAAAGATCTGACACCTGATAAAGGGTGGGCCAGCCACCTGCGCAACAAATGGAAGCCGGAACGGGTCCGCAACGCCCTGGAGTCTCTGCCCTTTCTAACGATGCAGGAAGACGTAGACACCCAACGGGAGTTTAAAATCAGCTACGACCTCGACAAAGACACGCCCTCCGAAGTGGCCTTGCCGAAGATCTACGACGCCTTGGGACGGAGCGGTGTACCCCATACCGTCATTTTCTCCCATGATGTCTATGTAGATGTACTTCCCTTGCGTGCTTCGAAGGGAAAGGCCGTACGTTTTCTCTCTAACAAGTGGAATATCCCCCTCGAAAACATTGCAACGGCAGGCGACTCGGGGAATGACCTCGATATGTTGAAAGGGCGTACGTGTGGGATCGCGGTGGGGAACTATGCGAAAGAGCTGGACGCCTTGAAAAAGAACGGTACGCGGGTATATTTCGCCAAGGCAGAGTACGCGGCCGGTATTCTGGAAGGATTGGAGCATTACGGACTGCTGAAGGAGCCGGAGGTTCTTTCAACGGCCTGACATGAGTAGATTCCACGGGTGATTAGCGCCCAAACAGTCGGTCAAAGCCCCTCAAACGCGGCGTGGTAGTGCACTACGCCGCGTTTTTCCGTGTAACGCGCCCGACCAACACTCCCGGACCCCTGAAAGGGCCGTAGGTGCTGCCCTTCCCGAAGCTACAGGTGGCCAGAAAGCCAGCACCGGCGTCGTAGTTGGGCTGTTCGAGAAACCAGGATGCCGACCACGTGTGATTCATCCCATGGGATCAATCCCCAATGACTTGGATTGGGATCGTATGCGGGGGTGATCGGACAGAAAAATGTGCTTCGAAGGCTGTTCCTTTACGACGGCCATTCGGGAGACACACGGCATGGCGCCCACAGGTTTTCAGGTGGCCGACATCCCATCTTCTTCGCGCCCGAAGGGCAAGGCCAGTGAACCATGAAACTTCTTTCGGACTGAATTTGTCGCGCGTTGAATACGCCGTGTTGTTTTGCTCGCGTTTGCGTTCACTGCCTCAATTTCTCTGAATGAGCACGTGATCCCAAAAAAATATTTTTTGGGTTTCTTTTCAGGGAAATGGTGCTGTCATGAGACACCAGATGGAGGCGGTGTGATGGGTAGGATTGGGACGTTAGATTCGCTTACTCAAGGAGGGGAATTCCTGGTGCAGTTGCTCGTGCCAAAGGTGTTGTTGTGTCGCTTAGTTCCTGGCACTGCGTTGAGAAAAATCGAACCGTGAAAAGGTGAGCGAGGAGGGGCGTTGCGCTACGTAACGGTTTGGCATTGAAATGGTGCTGTTTGCGGAGGTTGTCGTAAAGAGGCTGTAAATAAAGGCGTTTCGCAACAATGGCTGCGTGACGAACACGTCTTGTATCCTACTTGCGATCCCGGAAAGGGGGCGCGGCGGTGTTGGGAAAACTCCACGAAGGGTTGGGAGATCGGTGTTACTACACAAGACGAAACGCATTTTTTTTGTGGCGGCGAGAGTGATCCAAGGAAGTGTTTCGCCACAGGAATAGGGCGCGTTTTCTGTGCGCAAAAGATGGTGCCCCACAGTATAAAAATGGCATAGCAACGCAGCGGGAATGTAATGGGTATGCCCCGGTATTGGTACACGAAACAAACAAAAATTTTTGAATTCTTTTGAAAAAACACTTGCCTTTTCGCCCGTTGTCTGTTACACAATCGTAAGAGGAAATTTGAATTCGCAACGTTAGAGCATGGTTCGTTTCGTGTTGCTACATCGCAATTGGTTATCTACACCACATCCTGAAGCGATGAAAAACTCACGAGAAAAAACGACGGACCAAGTTCGAAGTGGGCTGGGAGAGCCCGGTGCAAGAGCGATTCAAGCAGTTCGCTGGCACATTCTTTTCATCTAATTGGCGGACAGGATTCACTACCTCGAATTCGTGCCGCCCACCAACAGTCACTACCGCAGGACGTGCGCCTGCTCAAATGTCCTTCCGCTTCGCGGAAATCGGAAGGCTGGCACGATTCGGCCCGTTGCCGAACGGAATTTGCCATCGGTTACGTGGTACTACGGTGAATTAAGAAAAGGAGAAATGACATGGTCGCTGCGAAGAAGCCTGCTGCCAAAAAGAAGGCAGCAGCGAAGAAGAAACCCGCTGCCAAGAAAAAGGCGGCGGCAAAGAAGCCTGCTGCCAAGAAGAAGGCTGCGGCGAAGAAGCCCGCTGCCAAGAAAAAGGCCGCCGCAAAGAAGCCTGCTGCTAAGAAGAAGGCTGCGGCGAAGAAGCCTGCTGCTAAGAAGAAGGCCGCCGCAAAGAAGCCAGCCGCGAAGAAGAAGGCTGCGGCGAAGAAGCCTGCTGCTAAGAAGAAGGCTGCGGCGAAGAAGCCTGCTGCTAAGAAGAAGGCCGCTGCGAAGAAGCCTGCTGCTAAGAAGAAAGCCGCCGCGAAGAAGCCTGCTGCTAAGAAGAAGGCTGCCGCGAAGAAGCCTGCTGCTAAGAAGAAGGCTGCTAAGAAGAAAAAATAGTCCGCTCCAGAGAGCGTTTCACGTAGATGATTCGGGTTGGTGCTGTAGCATCACCGGGTCTTCTGCGCATGTTTAGAGAAGGCCCGTTGGAATCTCCGGCGGGCCTTTCTCATTTCTTCGCGATGCGAGTTTTAAACCGGGCCGTGTATTCATTATGATGGAGGCATCCGGGCCTGCCCAGTGATGCGGGTGCCCACAGTCAAAGCAAAGCGGAATGCGGAAGGAATTGAAGCGTATGGCTATCAATCTTATGAGCACCATTAAAGGGTCGCTACTGGAAGGTTTTTTCCCCGAAGGATGGGACCTTGCTGCCATCGATAAGTTGTGCGGCAGGAAGCCGGAGACCCTGGTTAAGCCGGAGAAGTGGTGGCACAAGAAGTTCGAGCCCGTGCCCTGTGCCTCGCTCGAGGATTTTGACACCATGATGGGGCACGAGATCGCGTTGGCCATTCTCGAAGCGAAGATGAAGAAGAAACAGATCGCCTTCATTCTTCCGGTTGGCCCCATGGGGATGTATCGCTGGGCCGTGTATTTTCTGAAAGAGTGGAAGGTCGACTGTAAACACGTTCATGGTTTCAACATGGACGAGTGGAGCGACGAAAAAGGGAAGACCCTGCCCTCTAACGATTCCGGTGCCTTTCAAAACGCCATGGAAGCAGCCTTCTATGGCCCCCTGGGGAAGTTGACCGTCCCCAAAAAGCAACGGAATTTTGCGACGAAGCAGAATCTCCCCAAGTACGGCGAGAAAATTCGTGCCCTGAAAAAGAAGGGTGCCGATCTCGTGACCGTATTCGGCATCGGGCGCGCCTGTCACATCGCCTTTTGGGAGCCTCACTTCGCTGCCGAATACAAATCTGAAGCGGCCTGGAAGAAAGCCGACTACCGGCTGGGCGCACAATTGTGTCCGCTGACGATCGAGCAGAATGCCATAACGAGTTTCAAGAGCCGTACGACCCTGGTACCCACCCGCGCAAATACGGTAGGGCCGGGTCTCTTCCTTATGTCCAATCGCATCATTGGCGGATGTGACGGTTCGCTGGGCCGTGGCATGATGTGGCAGGGTATGTCACTCTGGATGAGTCTGCACCACAAGCCCACCTCGTGGATCCCAAGTACCTACATGCCGACGATGCCCGGGCGATTGTTCTTCCTGGAAGAACTCGCCGGTCCCCTCGAGCCCGAATGTAACTGATCGATCCTTATTCCTCGAGACTCCGTATCCTGCCGTCGTGCCGGATGCGGAGTTTTTTTGAGGAACAATCCGTCAGTTTTCGGACTCGTCCAGGTGAAGGATCTCGTAGAGCGACGCCAGCAGAATTTGCGGCGTGTAAGGCTTCTTTATCAGTGTGAGGCGGTTTTCCAGGATGAAATCGGTGTGGACCGGACCCTCCGCATAGCCGCTGGCAAACATGATCGGAAGTTCCGGTGCGGTCTGGCGGATGTGCTCAAAAACGCTGCGACCACTTTTTCCGGGCATGACGACATCGAGAAAGGCCGCGCCGATTTCCTCCCGGTGGGCATCAAAGAGCATGATGGCATCCAAACCGTCCCGCGCCGCGAGGACCGTGTAACCCGCCTGCGTGAGAATGCGACTGGCCAATTGGCGCACGGCACTGTCGTCCTCCGCCACGAGGATGGTCTCGCCGCCCCGTGGAATGGCCACTGGCACCGGCTCAACCGACGGCGTAGGCACGCCATCTGCGGCGGGGAAATAGATTTCAAAGGTCGTGCCCTCGTCGGGGGTGCTGGTGACATGCAGCAGGCCCTTGTGTTGCTCCACGATGCCATACACCGTGGCCAGGCCGAGTCCTGTGCCCTTGCCCACATCTTTCGTGGTAAAGAAAGGCTCAAAAATAACCGCCAGCGTTTCGGGATTCATACCACAGCCCGTATCGGTGACCCGCAAGATGTGATAGTCGCCTGGCCGTGCCCATGGAAGGGTGATACATTCCTCCGCGCTCAGCGAGCGTGAATCAATCGCAATGACAAGGGTGCCCCCATCGGGCATGGCATCCCGCGCGTTGATGCAAAGGTTGATGAGCACCTGCTCGACCTGACTCCGGTCTGCGCGGACTACGGCATCCTGGGCCTCCAGCTCCACCCGCAAGACGATGGTTTCGTCGATGAGGCGGCCCAGGAGTTTGCCCATGTCCCGCACGACATCGCGCAATGCGATGTTTCCCAACTTCAACATCTGCCGACGACTGAAGGCAAGTAGCTGGCCCACAAGCTCAGTGGCCCGACTGCCTGCCTGGATGATCTCGGTCAGGTCCTGGTGTACCGGATTCGACTCGGGGGTGGCATCCCGAGCGAGTTCTGCGAAGCCGAGTATAGCTTGCAGTAAATTGTTGAAGTCGTGGGCGACCCCGCCGGCGAGCCGGCCAACGGCATCCATCTTCTGCGCTTCCCGTAATTGTGCCTCCAACCGCTTGCGCTCCGAAATGTCGAGTAAGACCCCCGTAAAGGCAACCGGAATATTGTCGGACGAACGAATCACGTCGCCCTTCGAGGTCACCCAGCGCGTCGGGCCATCGTCCCGGTTCAACCGGTATTCCACATCGAACTCGGCAGCGCCCGCGATGGCTTCTTCCGCACGGGTGGCCACATAGTCGCGGTCTTCCGGATGAATGATTTCCAGATACTCCCGGGGGGAAACCGCGTGATCCCCCGGGGAATCTGCGAGAAGGGGATTCGCCTGTTCCGTCCATCGGATGGATTCTTCCTCCAGTCCCCAATACCACGTCACCACCCGCGCCGCTTCCTGGGCGCGCGCGTAGCGGGCTTCACTGGCGATCAGGGCATTGCGGGTAGACTGGAGCTCGTGAATACGATGGCGCAGTTGGGATCGCATGGCGTCGAATGCCCGGGCGAGGGCACCAAATTCATCGTGGCGCTTTACGTCCAGGGGAGCATCCCAGGTGCCTCGGGCGATTCCATCTGTGGCCCGGGCCAACTGGGTGAGCGGGCCCGTAAGGAAGCGCGCCGATACCAGGCCCGCCAACAGGGCGCTCAGGGCGACAATCAAGACCGCGAGGAGGGCGGTCTGGTTCTTTTCGGCCACCCCGGCCATATAGTCGGATTCGGGCACGACGATGACGCCCAGCCAATCGAGACCGGCCCCGTCGCCAATGGGAAATACGCTGCCGAGGGCCTTACCTTCCGGTAGTTGGATGGGGAGCGATGCATTGGCTGTGACCCGCGCGATGCTGCCGAACTCGGCCACTAATTGTCGGGCACTGTGTTGGATGAGCGTATTGGGACTTTCTGTTGCGGCCAGGCGTTGTGGGGGGGAGTCGACCAGTCGCACCGACTGGTCCCGCGTGGAGGCGCTGATTAGGGTGCCATCCCGCTCCATGAGATAGGCAATTCCCGTGGCGCCAACTTCCAGCTGCTGCAGAAACTGATCGATTTGGAGAAACTGGATACCCGCACCCAAGACTCCAACTCGGTTCCCGTTGTTCGTCACGAATGGCCGGGCCGCCGTCATCACCAGGGTTTCGGTCGCAAAGTCGAGATAGATGGGGCTCCACACCGGTCCGTCTGCGGCGAGGGCCTTCCGGTACCAGGAGCGTGTGCGGGGATCATAATCCTCCGCCCGTTCCACGAGGGTTGCAGGTTTGCCGTTCTGGTCGACCTGAAAATACGAGAGGGCCCCGTTCGTTGAGGGATTGGCCACCATTACCTCGCAACGTTGCCGGTCAATGGACCAGCGCGCACCGTACATCGCGCCTTCGACCGTGCCCAGAAATACCGCGTTGTGATGGGGATAGGTACTGAGCACCGCCTGAAAGTAGTGATTGATTTCATCCGTCTTGGACGGGTCAATGCTTTCGGGGGCCAGTATCTGGGCCATGGTGGCGTTAAGGCGGTGGGGCGTAGACAAGACGTCATTGACGCGCGCGTGGATGCGGTGGGCCAGTTCCTGCTGGATGCGGGTAGCGAGTTGCTCGGTATTCTTCCGATTGTAGTAGTCTGTCAGCACCCAGACGGTGCCAAGAGCGGCCGCGATGAGGGCTAAGAGGGCGGTGGGCAATAACACTCGTACCGATCGCATGGTGTTCCTCTGTATGCCGTTTCGGGAAGCCTGACCACATTACTCCCCGATACTCCCACAGGTGTTTATGATACGAAACTGAGCCAATGAAGTAAACTAAGACTACTGCTGGAAGTTCCGGTGTCGATTCGTCAATACTAAGCGAAACCCCAGAAATGAACCGAGAGGTAATGTCATGCGTGAAGCGAGATTGAGTGCCGATGAAGTGGCGGAATTCGAAGAGACCGGGTGTCTGCTCAAAAAAGGCTATTTTGACAAGGAAGAAGTCGGCCTCCTCTACAACATTGCCAAGACCGACCAG